>JBJTXF010000342.1:0-4846 GCA_046082145.1 Limnohabitans sp.
CGCGAGCACCGCGCGCCTTGAATGAGGTGGCCAGCAAATCGCCGAAATAACCATCGGTACAAGGGGCGGTGATCGCAGCCACCACGATATCGCCGGGTTGAATGTGTTCTGCCACCACATGCATCATCCAGTTGTCACCCGGGTGCAGCAACACCGTCACAGCAGTACCACTGACTCGCGCACCGGCGTAAATGGGTCGCATCACGGTGTGCATCAAGCCCAAGCGGCCCATGGCCTCGTGCACCGTAGCGACTCCCAATTGACCGAGTTTGTCGGCCACAGCCGAGTCAGCTCGAACAATGTTTCTTTTGACAGTTCCAAGCGGGTAATGCATGTCACAAACCTTTCTGTTTCAAACGCGCATCCAAACGCGAAAACACCCTGCGTGCATTGCCTTCATAAATCAGTTCGCGATCGTGACCGTCCAGGATCAAACTGTTTTCTATATAGCGTTTAGTGTCATCAAAATAAAAACCGGTCTCAGGGTCAATACCGCGAACTGCGCCAATCATTTCAGAGGCAAACAAAATGTTTTTCACCGGAATCACTGTGTGGAGTAAATCGATACCGGGCTGGTGGTACACGCAGGTGTCGAAATAAATGTTGTTGAGCAGATGTTCTTCTAACAATGGCTTTTTCAACTCTTGCGCCAAACCACGAAACCGTCCCCAGTGATAAGGCACGGCCCCGCCACCATGCGGAATTAAAAACTTCAAAGTGGAGAAATCTTTGAACAAATCACTGGTCAGACATTGCATGAACGCCGTGGTGTCGGCATTCAAATAATGCGCGCCCGTGGTATGAAAACATGCATTGCAACTGGTGGACACATGAATCATGGCGGGCAAATCGTACTCAACCATTTTTTCGTAAATGGGATACCAATGTTTGTCGCTCAACGGCGGGCTGGTCCAATGCCCTCCAGACGGATCCGGGTTGAGGTTGATACCGACGGCACCGTATTCTTTGACGCATTTCTCCAATTCGGGAATGCAAGTCGCAGGGTCTACCCCGGGTGACTGCGGCAGCATGGCCACGGGCACAAAATGGTCTGGAAACAAAGTGGACACACGAAAACACAGCTCGTTACAGATGGCAGCCCAAGTGGAAGACACGGCAAAGTCGCCAATATGGTGGGCCATGAATGAAGCACGCGGCGAGAACAATGAGATATCACTTCCCCGCTGTTTCATCAATCTCAGCTGATTGCTTTCTATGCTTTCGCGCAATTCGTCATCGCCGATACGAAGTTCATCAGCGCGAGGCATGTTGGCAGGATCGCTGATGGCCGCGATCTGACGGTTGCGCCAAGTTTCAAGCGCCTTGGGCGCGGTGGTGTAGTGGCCGTGACAATCGATGACCAAACCCATTACTTAACTCCTAAAACACCTATTTGCAAAAGATTTATACGCCTAACAGATTCAGCGGCGCTAAGAATTTGAACAAACCTGCACCGAGCACCAAATGAGGGCCAAAAGGCATGGCTTCACCAGCCTTTAAGCGCCCCATCAAGCGCAGGAAAACAGCAAATACAACGCCACTGACCGATGCCAACAACACCAGACCAGGCAAAGCCGTCCAGCCCAGCCATGCACCCAATGCGGCGAGTAATTTAAAGTCGCCTTCGCCCATGCCTTGCTTGCCCGTCAGTATCCCGAATACCGCCTGCACAGACCACAGTAAGCCATAGCCCAGAGCTGCGCCCCACACACTTTGCTCAAGCGACAAATCAATCCAACCCAGAGAGGTACACAACATGCCGCCCCATAGCAAAGGCAATGTCAGGCTATCGGGCAACAACATGGTGTCTGCATCGATCAAAGCCAACGCTATCAATACCGTTGCAAACACTGCCCAAGCCAATGCGGTTGCTGTTGGTCCGGCATACCCAACACAACCCGCCCACAGCAAAGCCACTGCCGTTTCTACCAAAGGGTAACGCCATGAGATCTTGATACGGCAATGGGCACATCGGCCTTTGAGCCACAAAAAACTCAGTACAGGCACCAACTCACGCGCACGTAACGGTGTTTGGCAAGAGGTGCAATGCGAACGCGGTACCGCCAAATTGAACACAGGCTGCGCCAGGTCTGGCTGCGAGTTGACCAACGCGAATTCACGTTGCCATTGGTGATGCATCATTTGTGGCAGACGCCAAACAAGCAAGTTGATGAAACTGCCTATTTGCAAACCCACCAGTCCTGCCACAAGCGGCCAAAAACCCATCCAAATTATTTCCACATCCATCACATCATTCTCACCAACCACAAACACAAACCAGGAAAGAAAAGCAGCAATAACAAACGCAACACATCCCAAGCCAGAAAAGGAAACACCCCTTTGTAGGTTTCCGACATGGGCACATCACGAGCCAGGTTATTCACCACATATACGTTCAGCCCTACGGGAGGGGCTATCAATCCAATTCCCACGGTCATCAACACCAAAATACCAAACCAAATGGCTTTGAGATCAGGGGGCAAGCCCCACAAATCCAGTTGCATCACGGCGGGAAAAATCACGGGAATGGTGAGCAACAACATAGACAACTCATCCATGACGCAACCCAAAACCACATACAACACCATGACTGCCATCACCACCACAACAGGTGTCACAGGCAGATGGCTGACCCAGTCTGCCACCAACGCAGGCATGGCAGACAAAGCCAGCGCGGCATTCATCATGTCAGCACCTAAAAATATCATGAACACCATCGCACTGGTCTCTGCCGTGCTGAGCAACGCTTGACGCATGCCTGCTCCATGCAATTCACCGCGAGCAAACCCGACCACAAATGTCAGCAATGTACCGATGGCTGCGCCTTCGGTGGGAGAAAACATGCCACCGTAAATGCCACCAAATACGACCGCGAAAATAAACAGAATCGGCCAAATTTTCGAAAGCGCATGCCAGCGATCTGCAGCGGTCGATTTTTCGCTGGGTCCAGCCAAATCAGGACGCCATCTGCCATACAAATAAATCACCACGACATAGCCCAGCGCTGCCAAAACACCTGGAACGATGGCTGCAGCAAACAACTTGGCGATGTTTTGTTCGGTCAATATGGCGTAAACCACTAAGGGCACAGATGGTGGAATCAAAATGCCCAAGGTGCCACCTGTGGCCAAAGTCGCAGTTGATAAGCGACCCATGTAGCCCTGGGATTTCATCTCAGGATATGCCACTTGTGTGATCGTAGCCGATGTCGCTACCGATGAACCACACACCGCACCAAAAGCCGCAGCGCTCAAAATGGCCGCCATGGCCAAACCGCCACGCACATGACCAATGAAGGATGATGCCGCACGAAACAAATCACGGCTTAACCCCCCTTGCGTGGCGAAATTACCCATCAATAAAAACAAGGGAATGACGCTCAATTCGTAAACAGTCAAACGCGCAACTGCACTGCCTTTGAGTAAATTCAATAAGGCCATTTCATTGTTAATGGCCCAATAACCCAACGCACCTGGAATAAACATCGCCGCCGCAATCGGCACCCGCACCCCCATCAAAACCAGCATGAGTGCAAACATGGCCAAGCCTATGAGGGTGGGTGACATCATGACACTGCCTCGGCTTCGGATTGCGCAGTGGACCGACCCCAAACCAACTGCCACGCCTGTAACACAGCCACCAGTGCTGCCAATGCCAAGCCCGGGGCCAAACAGGCATACGCCCACCACATTGGCAAACCCAGGATCATGGTCGCTTCAAAAGTTTCGTAGGCGACCGCCGCACCGGCCGCAGAGCGCCATGACAGCACCGCATACACCAGAGCCAACATCACGCAACCCAGAGCATCGAGTTTGGACACGGTGTTGTCTGAGGCTTTTTGTGTGAAGAAGTCCACCAAAATATGCCCTCTGCGCGATTGGCACCAAGGCAGACACAGCGAGAGACTGAGCGCAATACCCATTTGCACCATTTCAACATCGCCTTGCACGGGGGCTTGAAACAGTGCCCGACCGATCACACTCCAAGTGGTCATGGCACCAATCAACAAAGCCAAGGATGCACCCACCATGGCACACCATGCCGCCAACTGGGAAAGATATCGACTCACTTTTTGTATTTGGTCAACAAGTCGGTAGCGTCTTGCAGCAACTGCCGACCATTCAACCCGCGTCGTCCCACTTCATCAAACCATTCTTCGCGCATAGGGGCTGCGGCTTTCATCCAGAGATCGGTTTCGGCCGGGGACAGCACCCAAATGGTGTTGCCGCGTGTTTGCGCAGACTGGCGGCCCGCCGCTTGGCTCTGGTCCCACACCTTGCCAATCTGTTTAGACAGCAACGGGCCGCTGTTGCGGTCAATGACGGACTTCAAGTCGGCTGGCAAACTGTCGTAGCGCGATAGGTTCATGGCAAAAATAAACACCGCTGAGTACATGGCAGGCTTGGACGGATGCGTCTCGGTGTGAAATTTGGTCATTTCTTGCAATTTGAAGCCAGGGAGAACCTCCCAAGGTAACAAAAAGCCGTCGATGGTTCCTTTGGACAATGCATCAGCCACTGCAGGAACAGGCATACCCACGGGCGTTGCTCCCAGTTTGGCCAATAACTTATTGGTCAGCCGAGTGGGGGCCCGCATTTTGAGGCCTTTGAAATCTTCTAGCGTTTTGATGTGTTTAGAGGAGGTGTGCGCATAGCCTTCGTCATGCACCCACACTGCCAAGATTTTGGTGCCAGGAAACTCTTTGAGTGCATTTTTTTGCAAATAGTCCCAAGCGGCTGAGGCTGCCACTTCGGCGGAGTTGGTCAAAAAAGGCAGCTCAAACACTTCCATCGCAGGAAAACGGCCAGCAGTGTAGCCAGGCAGTGTGATGACCAAATCGTCCACA
>JBJTXF010000343.1:0-4924 GCA_046082145.1 Limnohabitans sp.
CTCACCCTGCACCACATGTAAGGACATGACGGTTTGCCCGTCTTGATAGGTAGTAAAGTCTTGTGCCATGGCAGTGGGAATGGTTTGATTGCGCGGCACAATCCTTTCAACCAGTCCACCCATGGTTTCAATACCCAAAGACAACGGTATGACATCGAGCAAAAGCAATTCGCCCTCTGTATTGTTACCACTTAGTTGGTTAGCTTGTATGGCCGCACCCAAAGCAACCACTTCATCAGGATTCAAATTGTTCAAAGGTTGGCATTGCAATAAATCACCCACGGCAGACTGAACATGCGGCATGCGTGTGGAGCCACCGACCATCACCACGCCTTGGATATCCGAGGGTCGTAGATTGACATCTCGTAATGCCTTTTTGACCGATTGCAAGGTTTTTTTCGTCAAGTGTTCTACAGCATTTTCAAATCGATCTCGGCTTACATTTTGCGAAAGCATCCCGTCACTTAGCATGACTTCGAACAAGTGAGAATGCTCGTTAGACAGGGCTTGTTTACAAGCGCGAGCTTGCTCCAATATTTGAGATTTATCTTCGTCAGTTCCCCAAGAACGGCCTGTGTCTTGCAACACCATTTCTGCCAAAGCTCGGTCATAGTCTTCACCGCCCAGTGCAGAATCGCCACCGGTAGCCATCACTTCAAACACACCTTTGCTCAAGCGAAGTATGGATACATCAAACGTGCCGCCACCCAGGTCATACACCACAAAAACACCTTCACTGGCGTTTTCTAGCCCGTACGCAATTGCTGCTGCCGTCGGTTCATTGATCAAACGCAATACATTCAAACCAGCCATTTTGGCTGCATCTTTGGTCGCCTGGCGCTGTGCGTCATCAAAATAAGCAGGAACAGTAATCACAGCTCCGTAAATATCATCATCAAAAGTATCTTCAGCACGCTGTCTGAGCGTAGCCAAAATTTCAGCACTGATCTGAACAGGGGAAAAATCACCTTCACGAGTTTTCAGTTGCAGCATACCCTGCTGATCTACAAACTCATAAGGAAGATATTCTGGATGGAGGATGTCTGAAACTGAGCGCCCCATGAACCGCTTGACAGACGAAATGGTGTTTTGCGGGTCTTTTGACTGAGTAGCCAAGGCATCATGCCCAATTATGCGTTTTCCAGCCCCCAAATAACGCACCACAGACGGCAAAATAACCCTGCCAAGTTCATCAGGCAAACATTCCGCCACGCCATTTCGCACACTCGCTACCAATGAATGGGTAGTACCCAAATCGATACCAATTGCAATACGCCTAGCATGAGGGTCGGGAGCTTGCCCGGGTTCGGATATTTGCAGCAAAGCCATGAACGAAATTTTTTTAAGAAATGTTGTCTAGTTGTTCAAGTCGGTGGTCAATATCTTGTTCAAAACGCTCGATGAACATCAAGGTCCGCACTTTTTCTGATGCAAGTAAATAATCAGAGTGTTGGTCAAGGGCTTCGGCACATTGTTGAAGAAGAAGAGATTTCTCTTGGCGGACTTGTTGCTGGAGTCGCTCAATTTGATGTGTATCTACGCTGTCTTGAAGTTCTTCGCGCCATTGCATTTGTTGAATCAAAAATTCTGAAGGCATGCTGGTATTGTGTTCAGCGTTGAGCGGTACACCCTGCAAATCACACAAATATGCTGCTCGTTTCACCGGATGCTTGAGACGATCGTATGCTTCATTCACACGCACTGACCATTGCATGGCCAAGCGTTTGTCAACAGCGCTCTTCGAGGAAAATTGATCAGGATGAACTTTTCTCTGGAGCAGTTTCCATTGACGGTCTAGCGCTGCACAGTCGATGTCAAATTGCTGAGGCAGACCAAACAACGCAAAGTCGTTAATGGACAGTGCCAATGCACCGCTGCCTGTATCGCCGTTCACCATCAAACTCGGAAAGATTCACCACAGCCGCAACGGTCACGTTCGTTGGGATTGTTGAACTTGAAGCCTTCGTTCAGACCCTCACGCACAAAGTCGAGTTCGGTGCCATCTAAGTATGCAAGGCTTTTGGGATCAATCAAAATTTTCAACCCATGGGCTTCAAAAACCACGTCTTCAGGTGCTAGTTCATCCACATACTCAAGCTTGTAAGCCAAACCAGAACAGCCTGTGGTCTTGACACCCAAACGCACACCAACACCCTTGCCCCGTTTGGTCAAGTAGCGATTGACATGCCGCGCAGCGGCTTCGGTCATGGAGACAGCCATGTCAGTGTGCGTGCTTCTTTTTGTAATCGTCCACGGCGGCCTTGATGGCATCTTCCGCCAATATGGAACAATGGATTTTCACGGGAGGCAAAGCCAGTTCTTGAGCAATTTCGCTGTTTTTCAAAGCAGCAGCCTGATCGAGTGTTTTGCCTTTGACCCATTCAGTGACCAAGGATGAAGAAGCAATGGCAGAGCCGCAACCATAGGTTTTAAAGCGGGCATCTTCAATGATGCCTGTTGCAGGATTGACTTTGATTTGCAATTTCATCACGTCACCGCAAGCGGGCGCGCCCACCATACCGGTGCCAACAGAATCATCACCCTTTTCAAAAGAACCCACATTGCGGGGATTTTCGTAATGGTCAATTACTTTATCTGAATAAGCCATGATTTTTTCCGGGTAAACACTTGTTGAACGAAACAATTTAATGGGCAGCCCATTGAATGGTGCTGATATCTATGCCTTCTTTGTACATGTCCCACAAAGGGCTAAGGTCACGCAATTTGCTTACATTCAGTCGAATGGTGGAGATGGCATAGTCGATTTCTTCTTCGGTTGAGAAGCGACCAATGGTCATGCGCAAACTACTGTGCGCCAATTCATCGCTACGACCTAATGCGCGCAAGACATAACTGGGTTCCAAACTGGCTGATGTGCAAGCAGAACCAGAAGAAACTGCTAAGCCCTTGATACCCATGATCAAGGATTCACCCTCAACATAATTAAAGCTGATGTTCAGGTTGTGCGGAACACGTTGCGTCAAATGGCCATTGACAAAGACTTGTTCGATGTCTTGCAAGCCTGCCAAAAGCCGTTGCTGAAGATGCCGTGCCTTGATGTTGTCTTGGGCCATTTCCAGTTTTGCGAGCTGGAAGGCTTTCCCCATACCTACACACTGGTGCGTGGGCAAGGTACCACTGCGCATTCCACGCTCGTGACCACCACCATGCATTTGGGACTCAAGGCGAACGCGTGGTTTGCGACGCACATACAACGCGCCAATACCTTTGGGGCCATAAGTCTTGTGAGAGGCAAGGCTCATTAAATCAACTGGAAGTTGATCCAAATCAATGTCAACCTTACCAGTGGATTGCGCTGCATCCACATGAAAAACAATACCTTTTTCACGACACATATTGCCAATAGTGACAATATCTTGGATCACACCAATTTCATTGTTGACATGCATCACACTGATGAGCGAGGTATCAGGACGAATGGCATCTTTCAATTTGTTCAGGTCCAGCAAGCCGTCCTCTTGCACGTCCAAGTAAGTGACTTCGAAGCCTTGGCGCTCAAGCTCACGCATGGTGTCGAGCACCGCTTTGTGTTCCGTCTTAACGGTGATCAGGTGCTTACCCTTGGATTTGTAAAAATGCGCTGCACCTTTGATGGCCAAGTTGTTGGATTCGGTAGCTCCAGAAGTCCAAACAATTTCACGGGCATCAGCGCCAATCAAGTCAGCAACTTGCACTCGGGCTTTTTCTACCGCCTCTTCCGCTTCCCATCCCCAAGCATGACTGCGCGATGCCGGGTTGCCAAAATGTTCACGCAACCACGGAATCATGGCATCTACCACACGGTCATCGCATGGCGTGGTAGCTCCATAGTCAAGGTAAATCGGGAAATGCGGGGTCATGTCCATGATTGGATCAGCCTTTGCTGAATACGTTACCCAAAGCAAACACTGAATTGGGTGCATTGACGCGAATCGGTTTGACCACCGGGGCAGATGTGATGGCACGCTTGACAGCGGGTTTGTCTTCAATCAACAAACCTTTGGCCAATTGATCGTCTACTAATTTTTGCAAATTGACCGAGTTCAAAAAGTCAATCATGCGCTGGTTGAGCGAGGTCCACAACTCGTGGGTCATGCATCGGCCAGTTTCACCCATGCAATTTTCTTTACCAGCACAGTGAGTGGCATCTATGGGTTCATCCACAGACAAAATAATGTCAGCAACAGATATATCAGCGGCTTTTCGACCGAGGGTATACCCGCCGCCTGGCCCACGTGTGGATTCGACCAGATTGTGACGGCGCAATTTACCGAACAGTTGCTCGAGGTAAGAAAGGGAGATTTGCTGGCGCTGGCTGATAGCAGCCAAGGTGACTGGCCCGTTGTTCTGGCGCAAGGCCAAGTCAATCATGGCGGTGACAGCGAAACGGCCTTTGGTAGTGAGACGCATATAAACTCCTTGAAGCTGCTTTGTCGACTGGATTAGTCAACTTTAACACAAAGCCAAACAAATTAGTCGGGTAATAGCCCCACAAAGTCTGGCACTAAACCCTATCTTGGGGCGTTGCCCCAAAGGTCAAGGCACGCAAACGGCTCAATTGGTCGCGCACAGATGCCGCTTGTTCAAATTCCAGGTTCCGGGCATGTTCCATCATCTGTTTTTCCAACCGCTTGATTTCTTTGGCGACATCTTTTTCGCTCATGTCTTGAAACTTGGCCTGCTCTATTTCAACGCGGATAGCTTCTTTGCCGGATTTATCGCTGTAAACCCCGTCTATCAGATCGCGGATGCCTTTGACCACACCTCTGGGAGTGATGCCATGGGCCTGATTGAAAGCGATTTGCTTTTGCCTGCGTCGTTCGGTTTCACCAATCGCACGCTCCATCGAATCGGTCATTCGATCCGCATAAAGAATGGCCCGCCCCTCCAAATTGCGAGCCGCTCGGCCGATGGTTTGGATCAG
>JBJTXF010000344.1:0-8085 GCA_046082145.1 Limnohabitans sp.
CTGTTTGAAGTACAAAATCGTCAGAATCAAATTGTTGCGAAGCATTCCATCCGATTTGACCGCCGACAAATATCAGTTGTCCTCGGGCTGAAATACCATTGGCGTAGCCTTTGGGCGCAAGCCAACCTGCGGGGCACAAAACAGTATGCATCTCTTTTCCTTATGTGGATGTGATGTGTCGCAATCGATAGCGTTGTAGTTTGCCGGTGGGTGTGCGAGGCAAACTGTCGACAAACACAATATCGCGCGGATATTTGTACGGTGCCAAGTGTTGCTTCACATGGTCTTGCAATGCCTTGACCATGTCGGCGTTGGCTTCAATGCCAGAGACGAGCACACAAAACGCCTGGACCACCATGCCACGCTCCATATCGGGTTTGCCGATCACCGCGCACTGGGCCACGGCAGCATGTGTGAGCAGCGCATCCTCTACTTCTGGCCCACTGATGTTGTAGCCGGATGAAAGAATCATGTCGTCAGAACGCGCATGGTAGAAAAAGTTTCCCTCTGCATCTTGCGAGACGGTGTCGCCGGGGAAATTCCAGCCGGCTTGCACATACGTAGATTGGCGTGCATCGTTCAAATAGCGGCAGCCGGTTGGGCCGCGCACTGCAAGACGGCCAGGCACACCGCGCGACACTTCCTGGCCGTGCTCATCCATCACGCAGGCTTCGTAGCCCGGCACAACCTTGCCCAAGCTGCCGGGTTTTAAAGAACCCGGGCGAGATGAAATAAAGATGTGGAACATTTCCGTCGCGCCTATGCCATCCAACAACTCGATACCCGTGTGTTCAAACCACAAGCGACGGGTCGCTGCGGGCAAAGCTTCTCCGGCACTGACACACAGGCGCAAATCGGGAAGTGTCGATGGCTGAATAAACGCGGCCATTTGTCGATAAAAGGTAGGTGCGGTGTAGCACACCGTGCATTTTGTCTGCGCCATGACTTCGACCATGCGCTCGGCAGGCAAAGAACCCTCTGGAAAAAATACCGACGCGCCCGCCACCATGGGAAACAACAGCAAACCTCCCAAACCGAAGGTGAAAGCCAAGGGCGGTGTGCCGATCACCAGGTCATCGCTGCGGGCTTGCAGCACGTGTTTTGGCCAAGCTTGGCATGCGGCCCAGACTTGGCGGTGCGAATGGCAAGCCGCTTTGGGTTTACCTGTCGTGCCTGAGGTGAATGCCAGTAATGCCACGTCATCGGGATAGGTGCTGATTGGCAAATCATCGGTAGCGTGAGAGGTGCTTCGCGAGTCCAGAGAATCCGGATCGTCTGCTCGGTCAAAACACATGACTTGTTTCAACACCGGATGTTGAGACTGAGCAATCAACAATTCATCCAGCCAAAGCGGGTCGCACAAGGCCAATACTGGCTGTGCTTGGCTGATCACATCACCCAATTCTTTGGCACGCAGCATGGGCATGGTTGCCACCGCAATCAGTCCGGCCTTGACGACAGCCAGCCATGCCAATGCAAAATCCACGCTGTTGCCGCCACGTATCAGTACGCGATTACCCGACTGCAATTGTAATTCGTGGACCAACACACGAACCCGTTGATTGACCAAGGCAACCACTTCACGGTAAGTCAGGGTTTGCGATGAAGAGCGAAACAAGGGTCGGTCTGCCCAGGCTTGCTGCAAAGAGCCATGCAGCAAATGATCCACCAGATTGAAAGCGTGGTCGGGCTGAGGCTCGTTTTCCAGGGACAAAAAAACCGGCCATTCGCTGGTTGCTGGAAGTTGTGCATGAACAAATTGGTCGGTTGGCATGGTCAGGCAGCAGAGTTGATCAATGACCTGCCGATGATGAGTTGCTGAATTTCAGAGGCTCCTTCGTAAATGCGCAATGACCGAATGTCTCTGTAAAGTGATTCCAAGGGATGGCCAACCAACACACCCAGGCCTCCGTGCATCTGCAATGACATGTCAATCACACGCGATGCGTGTTCAGTGGCAACCAGTTTCGCCATGGCCGCAGCACGTGTGTAAGCAACAGCAGATTGACCGTCACTGCCGTGTATGTCGCGCAACCAAGCCGCCTGGTAAGTCAACAATGCAGCGGATTCGATCAAGCTGCACATTTCACCCAAACGCGCTTGTGTCAATTGGAAATCTGAGAGATGGCCGCCAAACATGCCACGACTGCGGCTGTAAGCAATCGCCTCATGCAAAGCACGCCGTCCCATGCCCAGCGCTGCGGCGGCAACCGACGCGCGAAAAATATCCAAGGTACGCATGGCCAGTTTGAAGCCGGCGTTGATGTCTCCCAAACAATGGCTGGTAGGAACATGGCAGTCCACAAAACGCAAGCGGGCGAGCGGATGGGGCGACATCACGTGCAAGTGTTCGCTGTCGTCCAAACCTTCGCTGGGTGTGTCTACGATGAAGGCACTGATGCCACGCGCACCAGCGTCAACATCGGTTTTGGCAAACACCACATAAAAATCGGCCATGCCGCCATTGCTGATCCAGGTTTTTTCACCATTCAGCACATAACCATCGCAGACTTGCGTGGCTCTTGTGCGCATGCCTGCGACATCGGACCCGGCTTGTGGTTCGCTCAGAGCAAATGCCGCAATAGAGCTGCCTTGCGCAACCCTGGGCAGGTAATGCGACTGTTGGTCTGGTGTACCAGCAAGTGTGATGGCACCGCTGCCTAAGCCTTGCATGGCGAATGCAAAATCCGCCAGCGGCGAATGCCAAGCCAAGGTTTCGCGAAGAATGACCAGCGACCGAGAATCTAAGTGATCGCGCACCCCCCAGTGGGCGGCAGGTACACAGTGGCGCAACCAACCCCCCTCGCCTAAGCGGTGTACCCATTCCAGGCAAGCTGCCCGATCGTCGGTTTCGTCCACCTGTTGAGCCGATACCCATGGCTCAAGTGCATGGGCGAGTTCGGCGTGGGCATCGTCAAAAAAAGGCAGTGTCCAGTGGGACTGCATGTCAGTTGCCTTGGAACACGGGTTGCTGCCTGGCGGCAAATGCGGTGTAGGCCCGGTGGAAATCTTGTGTTTGCATGCAAATGGCTTGCGCTTGGGCTTCTGCTTCGATGGCTTGGTCTAAGGACATATTCCATTCTTGGTGCAACATGGTTTTGGTCATCGAGTGGGCAAAAGCAGGTCCTTCTGCCAACGACAGCGCAAGTTGCAAAGCCGCAGAAGACAGCTCTGCAGGGTCGTGAAGCTGATTGAAAAATCCCCAGGCCAAACCTTCTTCGGCAGTCATGGCGCGGCCGCTGTAGAGCAATTCGCTGGCACGCCCTTGCCCGATCACGCGCGGCAGCAAACTGCATGCCCCCATGTCTGCGCCTGCCAAGCCCACCCTTGAAAACAGGTAAGACACGCGTGCACGCGGTGTACCCAAACGCATGTCGCTGGCCAAGGCCAGCATCGCACCTGCACCGGCACACACACCGTCAATGGCGGCGATCACGGGTTGCGGGCAAGCGCGCATGGCTTTGACCAAATCGCCCGTCATTCGGGTGAAGGCCAGCAACTCAGGCATGGTCATGCGAGTGAGTGGCGCAATGATCTCGTGCACATCGCCGCCCGAGCAAAAATTGCCACCCGCGCCTTGCATGATCACCACCCGCACATCATTGGCGTATTTGAGAGCCTCAAACAATTGGCGCAATTCGGCATAGGACGCAAATGTGAGAGGATTTTTTCGCTCGGGTCGGTTCAGGGTGATGACAGCCACACCCTGAGCCGTGCATTGCCACGAAAAATGCGATGCGCTGTAGCCTGCCAATGCGTGTGTATCGCTGTGCATCGGGCTGTCGGGAGGAATGCTGTGCTTCATATGTTTTCCCATGCCATGGAATGGCTGTGTTGTTTGACTTGGCCCAATAACGCATGCAATTGCGTGATGTCACGATCATTCAAAGAGGCAAACGCAGCGACGATCCAAGCTTCGTGGCGCTTAGCCATTTTTTTGAACAAACTGCGTCCGGCAGGTGTCAATCGCACCAACCATGCGCGGCGGTCTTGTGGCAAGCCCATGCGTTCAATCAAACCCTCTCGAACCAGTTGGTCGGTGACCGGTGTGATATTGCCGCCGGTCACCATCATGCGACGCGACAATGCATTCATCTTCATGCCTTGCGGTTGGCGTTCCAGTTGCGCCATCAAATCAAAGCGTGGCAGAGTGGTGTTGAATTCATCGCGCAGTCCAGCGCGAACTTGCTTTTCAATCAACTGGGTGCAGGTGAGCATGCGTAACCACAATCGCAAGGCTTGCGGATGGGTGCTGTGAATTCTTGCTTCGAGGTCCATGGGGTTCAAGGTTTGGTTTGCAAACGGTAGAGTTGGTCGCGGCCGGCTTCATAAGATTTTGGCCACACCACATGGCGGCTTGCCAGTTTGGCGGCTTCATGCAGTGTCCAGTTCGGATTAGCCAGATGCGGTCTGCCTATAGCGCACAGGTCTGCGCGACCAGCGGCAATGATGCTGTTGGCATGGTCAGCTTCGCTGATGGCGCCCACGGCCATGGTGGCAATATGCACTTCGTTGCGTATGCGATCGGCAAATGGCGTTTGGTACATGCGCCCATACACCGGTTGGGCAGCGCGGGTCGTTTGTCCCGAAGACACATCGATCAAATCACAACCTGCTTGTTTGAACAGGGATGCGATTTGCACCGCATCATCATCCGTATTCCCCCCTGGTGCCCAGTCGTGGGCGGAAATCCGCACGGCCATGGGCTTGTGCGCTGGCCAGACGGCGCGCATGGCACGAAACACTTGTAAGGGATAGCGGCAGCGGTTCTCCAATGAACCACCAAAGTCATCTTCGCGCTGATTGGTCAGGGGACAAATAAAGCCAGACAGCAAGTAGCCGTGTGCGCAGTGCAGCTCTAACCAATCAAACCCTGCGGCATCTGCGCGTTGTGTCGATTGCACAAATGCCTGTAGCACCTCGGCCATGTCATCTTGCGACATGGCCTGAGGCATTTGGTTATTGGTGCCATAGGCTTGCGCGCTTGCGGCCAGCAGCGGCCAGTTGTCATGCGGTAATGGCTCATCTATCGATTGCCAGCCCAATTGTGTGGATCCTTTGGCACCGCTGTGTCCAAGTTGCAATCCGATACGGGTATGTTGTTGGTGGACAAAATCGGTGATGCGTTCAAACGCGTGTTGCTGTGTGTCATTCCACAACCCCGGGCAACCGAGCGTGATACGACCCTGTGGCGTGGGGCTGGTCATTTCCACCATGACCAATCCAGCGCCACCCAGAGCCCTGGCGCCTAAATGCACCAGATGAAAATCACCCACCACTCCATCGACCGCGCTGTAAGTGGCCATGGGTGACACCACGATGCGGTTTTTCAACTGAATATCGCGCAATTGAAACGGCGTGAGCATGGGGGACATGATTGTGCCACCCGACAACCATGCTTCATAGGACTGCAGCCAGTCGCGGTCTCTCAGCCTTAAATTTTCATGGCTGATGCGTTGCGAGCGCGTCAGCAGTGAATAGGTGAATTGCTCAATGGGCATGTGCACATAACGTTTCACCTGTTCAAACCATGCGGTGGAATTGCGCGCCGCATTTTGGATTTTCAATACTTCGACACTGCGCCGTGCTTCATAAGCCTGTAACACCGAAGCAATGTCTGCGTCGGGTTCAGATGCAAATGCGTTCGACAGATCGATGGCGTCTTCCAATGCCAGTTTGGTACCACTGCCTATCGAATAGTGTGCCGTGTGTGCGGCGTCTCCCATCAGCACGACAGGAATCTTGGGGTGCGTGGGTGTGTGTATCCAATGTACCCAGCGCCGGCATATCACACGTGGAAATTGAAGCCAAATCGCAGAGCCACGCAAATGTGCGGCATTGCTCATCAATGCGTGGCCGCCCAGGTATTTGGCAAATAACCGCTCGCAAAACGCAATTCCGTCCTCTTGTGACAGTTGGTCTAAGCCATGGGCATGCCAAACTTCATCGGGTGTTTCTACGATGAAGGTGGAGGTGTGGCTGTCGTACTGGTAGGCATGGGCCTGAAACCATCCGTGCTCGGTTTGTTCGAAGGCAAAGGTGAATGCGTCAAACGTCTGGTGGGTACCCAGCCAGACAAAACGGCAATGTCGGGTGTCTATGTCGGGCTGGTAGCTGTCGGCATAACGCTGGCGGATGCGGCTATTGAGTCCGTCGCTGGCAATCACCAGATCAGCCTGGTATTGCTGCGCCAGCGTTTGATCGTCGCTGACATCTTGTTCAAACACCAGTCGCACACCCAGGCTTTCACACCGGGCCTGCAAAAGATTGAGCAAATGTTTGCGCCCAATGCCACAAAAACCATGACCGCCTGAGCGCATGCTGCGGCCTTTGAAAAACACCTCGATGTCGTCCCAGTGGTTGAATGCTGCACCAATTTGTTGGGCGGTATGCGCATCAGCAATTCGCAAGTTCTCCAAGGTTTGGTCACTCAGCACCACGCCCCATCCGAAGGTGTCATAGGGTCGGTTTCGCTCGACCACCGTGACGTGATGCGCAGGGTTTTGTTGCTTCATCAGCAAAGCGAAATACAAACCTGCAGGGCCACCACCAATACACAATATGTTCATACCCATATTGTTTAGACCTGAAGTAAATAACGTCAAGCCCTGACTGCGCGACATCCACAGGGGTTTTCCCTTGGGCGCACAATAGGCGAATGCTTTACAAATTCACATCCAAAGCCGCCGGTGACCTGATTCTGTTGGAGCCGCAAGGCAAAATTTTTTTGCAAACCATTGGCAAAACGGTAGCCGCCCAAGGCATCATTTCCCCGGAAGACATGCCAGCCGCTATCGAAGCTTTGCAACAAGCGGTTCTTCGAGAAGAAGCAGACCAAGCGCAAGCTGTGAAAGAAGCGTTGGCTCTGGGTCAACCCGTACCGCGTTTTCAGAGTATCCGGTTGCGCCAACGGTTCAAGCCGGTGGTGGACATGTTGCAACGTTGTCACCGAGCCCATCAACCCATTGTTTGGGGCGTTTAGTGGCGCATCCTTATCAGGTGTTGACACCGGCTGCGGTGCTGGATGCGCTGAGTGATCTGGGCTTGCCAGTGGATGGTCGGCTCAGTGCTTTGAGCTCTTATGAAAACCGTGTCTATCTGGCCTATTTAGACGACGACAGTTCTGTGGTGGCCAAGTTTTACCGTCCCTTTCGCTGGACCGAGGCGCAAATTCAAGAAGAACAAACATTAACCGCTGAGCTGGTGGCCGAAGACATTCCCGTGGTCGGCCCGCTGCTATTCCAAGGCAAAACATTGCACAGCATGCATGTGACACATGACGGCGCTGACAGCCATTTCTGGTTCAGCGTGAGTCCACGCCGAGGCGGGCGTGCGCCAGAGTTGGATGACCCCGAGGTGTTGATGTGGATCGGGCGCTTGTTGGCCCGGTTGCATGCAGTTGGCGAGCGACGCGCTTTTGAGCACCGCCCCTGTTTGGATTGGCACACCTTTGGCGTGCAGCCGCGTGAACAGTTGTTGTCGCAACAGCAAATCGTGCCAGAAGTGCGAGCGCAATGGCAGGCTTTGTGCGACCAGGCGTTGCAACTGGTGCGTGAACGCCTGCCCACCGATTTACAACAGTTGCGCTTGCATGGTGACTGTCACCCCGGAAATATTTTGTGGACTCCACAAGGAATGCCGCAACCTGGTCCACATTTTGTGGACATGGACGATGCCCGCATGGGACCAGCGGTGCAAGACCTGTGGATGCTGGTGCACGGCGAACCCGAAGAACGTCGGCGCAAAATGGCCGCAGTGCTAGAGGGCTATGAATCGGTGCGGCCATTCGATGACCGGGAACTGCTGTGCATCGAGGCCTTGCGCACCTTGCGCATCATTCACTACAGCGCCTGGCTGGCCGGCCGGCAAGACGATCCTGCGTTTCCCATGCATTTCCCTTGGTTTGGCACGGCCGATTACTGGCGCGGTCAGTGCGATACCTTGCGCGAACAAATCGATTTGATGGGATGAATTGTCAAAATTAACATTTGCATGTCGGGGTAAATCCTAGGTCACTGATGCAATAAAGTATCAATATAGAAGTATATTATATACAAATTTTACCAATTATTAGCATCAAAATAG
>JBJTXF010000345.1:0-14515 GCA_046082145.1 Limnohabitans sp.
CGGGTTTTTTGCCGTGTCATGTGCTTGAAAGGGTCTGATCGCTGTGTTTCAAGGTGCTTCATCGCTGAGTTTGGATGCCAAAGGCCGTTTGTCGGTGCCGACACGGCACCGCGATGTCTTGAGTGCGACCGCAGCCGGGCAACTCACCATCACCCGCCATCCACACGGTTGTCTGATGCTGTTTCCGCGCAGCGAGTGGGAGAAATTTCGCGAGCGCGTGGCGGCTTTGCCGATGACCGCACATTGGTGGAAGCGCATCTTTTTGGGCAATGCCATGGATGTCGACATGGACAGTACGGGTCGTGTGCTGATTTCGCCTGAATTGCGCGAAGCCACCCAAATCACCAAAGAAACCATTTTGTTGGGTATGGGCAGCCACTTTGAACTGTGGGACAAGTCCACCTATGAAGCCCAGGAAGCTCAGGCCATGCAAGGCGACACGCCTGATGTGCTGCGGGATTTTTCGATTTAACGTGGAATGGCGACAACGGAATGGGCACACACCACCGTCATGTTGAAGGAGGCGGTCGAGGCGCTGGACGTCCAGGCCGAAGCCACCTATGTCGACACAACCTTTGGCCGCGGCGGGCATGCAAAGCGCATCTTGGACAGCCTGTCGCCGCAAGGAATATTGATTGCCTTCGACAAGGACCCGCAAGCAGTGGCAACGGCGCAGGCCATGGGCGACCCGAGGCTGCAAATCAGGCATCAGGGGTTTGCCGCTCTGAACCAACTGCCCCCGAGCAGCGTCAGGGGCGTGTTGATGGATCTGGGCGTCAGCTCGCCGCAAATCGACAACCCGCAGCGCGGCTTCTCATTTCGTCAAGACGGCCCGCTGGACATGCGGATGGACAGCAGCAAAGGCCAAAGCGTGTACGAGTGGCTGGGGCACGCAAAAACCGAACAAATCGCACAGGTGATTCGTGACTTGGGAGAAGAACGTTTTGCCAATGGCATCGCCAAAGCCATCACTGCCAAGCGTGATGCGGGTCAATTGCCCGACACCACTTTGGGCATGGCGGCGTTGGTCGCTGAGGTGGTCAAAACCCGTGAGCCAGGTCAAAACCCCGCGACACGTACCTTTCAAGCATTTCGCATGTACATCAATGGCGAGCTTGATGAATTGCAACAAGCGCTTGATGCCAGTTTGCAGGTGTTGCAACCCGGAGGGCGCTTGGTGGTGATCAGTTTCCATTCGCTCGAAGACCGCATGGTCAAGCAATTCATCGCCCAACATTCACGCGAGGTCTATGACCGCCGCAGGCCTTTTGCTGCAGCGCCTGAATTGCCTTTGCGTGCGTTGGGACGTCTACGACCTTCGGCAGAGGAAGTCAAAGCCAATCCGCGCAGCCGAAGCGCCATCTTGCGCGTGGCCGAGCGGATGGGCACGGCACTGGAGCTGGCATGACCCGCGTGAATGTATTGTTGTTGGTTGCTGTCATGTGCAGTGCGTTGTATCTGGTGCGTACCCAGTATGAATCGCGCCGTCTTTATACCGAGCTGTTCAGGGCGAAATCCCAAGCGCAGCGTTTGGAAAACGAGTACGACCGTCTGGATATTGAAAGAGGTGCACAAGCCACGCCACTGCGGGTCGAGAAACTGGCCAACGAGCAATTGAACATGCGCACTATTTCTCCGGCGATCACGCAATATGCCGCGCCTGGAAACGTACCTTTGGAAAGCGCGGCTGCAGCGGCGAAAGGGGAGCAACCGTGAGCAGTCGCAGCGTTCAATATTCCACCAACCCACTGCTCGCCAGCAAAACACCGATTTGGCGTAGCCAGTTCATTGTGGCATGCATCGCCTTGGGTTTCATCGGCTTGGTGGTCAGGGCTGTGTATGTGCAAGTGGTGGGAAATGCGTTTTTCATCAAACAAGGCACAGTCAGGTTTGAACGACAGTTGGATATTCCAGCCAACAGAGGACGCATTCTTGACCGCAATGGTTTGATCTTGGCATCCAGTGTGCCATGCCCAGTATTTGGGCGAGTCCGGAAGAACTAGAAGCCGATGCCACGCAGCTGAAAAACTTGTCGCAGCTGTTGAACATGCCTTTGCCGGAGTTGCAAAAAAAAATCAGTGATACCCGTCGCAAACACGTGTGGTTGCGGCGCCAGGTGGATGAAGCCACAGGCAAAAAAGTCAAAGCATTAGGCATCCACGGCATCTACACCACGATGGAATACAAGCGCATGTATCCCCAAGGAGAAGCGGCTGCGCATGTGGTGGGCTTCACCAATGTGGAAAACATGGGGCAAGAAGGTGTCGAGTTGACATTTAACAACCACCTAGGTGGCAAAAGCGGTACACGCCGTGTCATCAAAAATGGACAAGGTCAAGTGGTTGAAGGCATCGGCGATATGGTGCCGCCGATCGAGGGCAAAGATTTACAACTCAGTATCGACAGCAAAGTGCAGTACTTTGCTTATCAGCGGCTGCGCGAAGCAGTGTTGCAAAACAAGGCATCAGCGGGCAGTGTGGTGGTTCTCGATGCCCAAAGTGGTGATGTACTGGCGTTGGCTAACTATCCCAGTTACACGCCTGAAAAACGCAGCAATTTGAGTGGCGCGCAATTGCGCAACCGTGCTCTCACAGATACGTTTGAACCTGGTTCAACGATGAAACCTTTGATCGTGGGTCTGGCCATGGAAAAAGGCTTGGTCAAGCCTGAAACCATGATCGATACCGCGCCAGGCAAGGTAAGCATGTACGGCATGACTGTCAAAGATGCACATCCGCACGGCATGCTCAGTGTGTCTGAAGTGATTCAGAAGTCCAGCAACATTGGCACGGTCAAAATTGCCATGAAAATGCCTGCCAAAGACATGTGGGAGATGTATACCCAAGTCGGTTTTGGACAAAAGCCCCAGGTGCCATTTCCTGGTGCGGTAGCTGGCCGACTGCGTCCTTACAAGAGCTGGCGCCCCATGGAACAAGCCACCATGAGTTACGGGTATGGCTTGTCCACCAGTTTGTTTCAATTGGCGCAGGCCTACACCATGCTCGCGCGTGACGGTGAAATAGTACCGGTCAGTATGCTCAAACAACAAGACAAGGTCAGTGGCGTGCGCGTTATGTCGGCAACACACGCTGCACAAGTGCGCAGCATGCTGCATTTGGTCACTGGACCAGCTGGCACTGCACCCAAAGCGCAGACCATGGGTTATTCGGTTGGAGGAAAAACGGGCACAGCGCACAAGCTCGATGGAAAAAAATACGCCGAAAAAAAATACCGAGGTTTTTTTGTGGGCATGGCACCCATAGAGAATCCTCGAATCGTTGTGGCAGTGATGATTGATGAGCCAACCGGCGGCCAATATTTCGGTGGTGATGTTGCGGCTCCCGTGTTTAGCCAAACGGTACAGCAAACTTTGCGCATGTTGGAAGTGCAGCCAGACATGGCCGTCAAGCCGCAAGTGGTTGCGAAAGCTGAGCCGGAGTCTTTTTGATGCAGCAAATGCACAGCCCAGAGCAAGCGGCGGTGTGGCTGCGCACTCGCGTACAAGCACAGTTGCAGTCGGACAGCCGCCGTGTACAAATGGGCGATGCGTTTTTTGCTTGGGCCGGTCAGCACGCAGATGCCAGACACCATGTGGTGCAAGCTTTGCAGCAAGGTGCCAGTGCTTGTCTGGTGGAAGCCAATGGGTTGGAAGCTTTTGAGGCATTGAACGATTTGGGCTTGCATGATGCGCCAATTGTCAGTTACCCAGGTTTGAAAGCAGCCAGTGGTGCAATCGCCGATGCGTATTTCGAGCAACCCAGCAAACAACTGCATTTGATGGCAGTCACGGGGACCAATGGAAAAACTTCAACGGCATGGTGGCTGGCCCAAGCGCTCAGCCGATTGGGTCAACGTTGCACACTGGTGGGCACCTTGGGTTTGGGCGAGCCAGGACAAATGCATAGCACCGGCTTGACCACACCTGATCCGCTGCAATTGCAAACACAATTGCGTCGATGGGTGAACGACGGTGTGAAAGCTTGCGCCATGGAAGCTTCTTCCATTGGTTTGGTGGAGCATCGCTTGAACGGTTGCCATATCCGCACGGCCATCTTCACCAATTTCACGCAAGACCATCTTGACTACCACGGTGATATGCAAGCGTATTGGCAGGCCAAACAATGCTTGTTCGAGTGGCCGGGCTTAGCCACTGCGGTCATCAACTTGGATGACCCGAAAGGGCAAGCGCTGTGCGATTTGTTGGCTGGTACATCGGTTCAGGTGTGGACAGTTTCCATGCAATCCACACAAGCCAATGTCTATGCCCGCTACGTGCACACCACAGCGCAAGGCATGGTGTTTGAAGTGGTGTGTGGTGACCAAAGCCAAACAGTTTCCAGCCAGTGTTTGGGTGAATTCAATGTGATGAATTTGTTGGGTGTGATGGCGGTGCTGTGCCAAGCCGGTCACAGCTTGCCGTCAGTCGTCGACGCTTGCCAAGCACTCCATCCCGTGCCAGGGCGCATGCAAACCTGGGGGCACGCAGGAACACCTGCTGTGGTGGTGGATTACGCCCACACACCCGATGCAGTGGCCAAGGCGTTGCAAGCGTTGCGACCATGGGCAGATGCGCGAGGTGGTCGTCTGTATTGCGTGTTAGGCAGTGGCGGTGACCGCGACAGCAGCAAACGCGCGCCCATGGGCCGCAGTGCAGAAGCCCATGCCGATCAGGTGTGCTTGACCAGTGACAACCCCCGCAACGAAGACCCGCAACACATCGTTGATCAAATGCTTTCGGGCTTCGAGCAACCCCTCAACGCGGTTCAGCAATTGGACCGTGCCAAAGCGATTGCCGACTGCATTGCGCAGGCGCAGGCCGCCGATGTGGTGTTGGTGGCGGGTAAAGGCCATGAAACTTATCAGGAAGTCCAAGGTCAGAAACTGCCGTTCTCAGACAGCGACCATGTGGTGTTGGCATTGCAACGTTGGGGGCACGCATGAGCGATTCCTCGATGCAATTGAAGCTGGCGCAAATTCACCAATGGTTACCCGGCAGCCGTATCGTCGGTGATCCAGAACTGACGGTGGCCAGAGTGCACACCGACAGCCGAAGTGTGGCAGCGGACGATGTGTTCGTGGCTTTGCAGGGCGACACGTTTGATGCCCATGATTTTCTGCCCAGCTTGACTGCATCAGGCGTCAAGGTGGCTATTGCGAAACACGGATTGGTCGCGGCAGGTTTGGCGGGTGTCGAAGTGGATGACACATTGTTCGCCTTGCAAGCATTGGCGAAAGCCTGGCGCGCTCAGTTCGCCATTCCACTGATTGCGGTGACCGGCAGCAATGGCAAAACCACTGTGACGCAAATGCTCGGCTCCATATTGCATGCATGGCAAGCC
The DNA here is from genome assembly GCA_046082145.1 of Limnohabitans sp. GTDB lineage: Bacteria > Pseudomonadota > Gammaproteobacteria > Burkholderiales > Burkholderiaceae_C > Limnohabitans. Next base: position 5,340 of record JBJTXF010000345.1, read on the forward strand.
GCAGATGGATTGGCCACACAAGGCAATTTCAACAACCACATAGGCGTGCCACTGACCTTGTTGCGATTGCGTCAGCACCACAGGCTTGCAGTGTTGGAGTTGGGAATGAATCACCCCGGCGAAATCGCGCAATTGGCCGTCTGCGCTGCACCCACCGTGGCCCTGGTCAATAACGCGCAACGCGAACACCAAGAATTCATGCACAGTGTGCAAGCGGTGGCAGAAGAAAACGGCTCGGTCATTCAGCATTTGCCTGCCAGCGGTACGGCGGTGTTTCCCGCCACAGACACCTACCATTCGCTGTGGCGAACCTATGCTGCCGACAGGCGCGTGGTGGATTTTGGCAACCACACAGCCGCTGTGCATGTGTCGCATGCTGAAGCGTCTGGCAATGGATGGCAATTGCATATCCACACGCCAGCAGGACCGATACATACCCATCTGGCTTTACCCGGTCAACACAATCTTCACAATGCCCTGGCTGCTGTGTCAGCCGCTTTGGCTGCAGGCGTGCCATTGGATGCGATTGCCCAAGGGTTGACACAATTTCAACCGGTCAGCGGTCGTTCTCAAATCAGTGTGTTGCACAGTGGTGAACGTCAAATTTGTTTGATCGACGACAGCTACAACGCCAATCCCGATTCTGTACGCGCTGCCATTGATGTGCTTGCGCAGTCTGCACCGCCGCGCTTGCTGGTGTTGGGTGACATGGGTGAAGTTGGCGAACAAGGTGCCAGCTTTCATGCAGAGGCAGGGGCTTATGCGCACACCCACCGCATTGAGCAGGTGCTGACCTTGGGTGAATTGAGTGTGCACACCGCTCGTGCTTGTCAAAACGCAGTGCATTGCAACACCATCGAAGAGCTTCAAACCAGGGCGCTTGAGTTGTTGCCGCATATGGGCACGGTGCTGGTGAAAGGTTCGCGCTTCATGCGCATGGAGCGTGTGGTGCAAGCTTTGCACAACGCCAATACACAGGCGGCGACACAGCCCCATAAGGAGGCTTCATGCTGCTGACACTGGCTCAATGGTTGCAAGCGTATTCGCCTGAATATGGCTTCTTGCGGGTGTTTCAGTATTTGACATTCCGCGCCGTCATGGCAGCGGTCACAGCATTGTTGATCGGGTTGGTTGCTGGTCCGGCAGTTATTCGCAAACTCACCGAATTCAAAATTGGTCAACCCATTCGTGGTTATGGCGTGCAGGCCCATCTCAACAAATCAGGCACGCCCACCATGGGCGGGGTGTTGGTGTTGTTGGCGATAAGTTTGTCCACGCTGTTGTGGGTCGACTTGTCCAACCGGTTTGTGTGGATTGTGTTGTTGGTGACGTTGGGTTTCGGTGCCATCGGCTGGGTGGACGATTGGCGCAAGGTGGTCAACAAAGACCCTGAGGGCATGCGCTCCGGAGAGAAATACCTGTGGCAATCGGTGATTGGATTGCTGGCTGCTTTGTATTTGGTGTTCAGCATTTCAGAGGTCAGCAATTTGCGTGTGCTTGAGTTGTTTTACAGCTGGGTGCGCTCCGGGTTTGATGTGAATTTGCCACCGCAAGCAGGTTTGTTGTTGCCCTTTTTCAAAGAAGTCAGCTATCCGCTGGGTGTACTGGGTTTTGTCATCCTCACTTATCTGGTGATCGTGGGTTCAAGTAACGCTGTCAATTTAACCGACGGCTTGGATGGGCTCGCGATCATGCAAGTGGTGATGGTGGGTTCGGCCTTAGGCGTGTTCGCATATGTCGTTGGCAGCGCGGTCTATTCCAAATACTTGTTTTTTCCGCATATTCCAGGCGCCGGCGAATTGCTCATTTTCTGTGCAGCGATTGCAGGCGCGGGCTTGGCATTTTTATGGTTCAACACCCATCCAGCACAAGTGTTCATGGGTGATGTGGGTGCCTTGGGGTTGGGAGCCGCCTTGGGCACGATTGCCGTCATCGTGCGCCAGGAAATTGTGTTGGCCATCATGGGTGGCATTTTTGTGGCTGAAGCCTTGTCGGTCATGCTGCAAGTCAGCTATTTCAAATACACCAAACGCAAATACGGAGAAGGCAGACGCATTTTGAAGATGGCGCCTTTGCACCACCATTTTGAAAAATCCGGCTGGAAAGAAACGCAGGTGGTGGTTCGTTTTTGGATCATCACCATGTTGTTGTGTTTGCTTGGCTTGTCCACTTTGAAATTGCGTTGACCATGGAATTGCTCAAAGACCAACATGTTTTGATCCTGGGCCTGGGTGAATCCGGCCTGGCCATGGCGCGTTGGTGTGTACGTCAATCTGCTCGCGTGACGGTGGTGGACAACCGCACACAGCCGCCGGGCTTGGCGCAGTTACAAACTGAACTTCCTACCGCCACATTTCTACAAAATGCATTCGGTTCAGCATTACTCGATGGCAATGACATTCGTGCAGTGTTCAAAAGCCCCGGTTTGTCGCCTGCTGAAGTGGCGGATGTGTGGCAGGCCGCGCAGGCCAAAGGTTTGTGGTGCGGCACCGAACTCACGCTGTTTGCCCATGCGCTTGCGCATTTGAAAAACAGTGAGCCTGTATACAACCCAGCCGTGTTGGCCATCACGGGTACCAATTGCAAAACCACCGTGACCCGACTCACAGGTTTGTTGCTGGAACGTGCTGGCAAACGTGTCGCGGTGGCTGGCAATATCGGGCCGACTTTGCTCGACACATTGGGTCAATGGTTGGATAACCTGCCTGAGGTATGGGTGTTGGAGCTGTCCAGTTTTCAATTGGACGGTGTCGACAACTTTGACCCAACCGCTGCGTGTGTACTCAATCTGACGCAAGACCATTTGGATTGGCACGGCGACATGGCCGCTTATGGTTCAGCCAAAGCACGTATCTACGGACTGCATGCCGTGGGAGTGTTGCCAAGGCAAGATGCCACGGTGATGGCATTGTGGCCGGCAGACAGCGGTCGCAAAAAAGACGTGCCACGAAGCCGGGTTTATTTCGGTACAGACCTGCCACACCATCCGGGTGACTACGGCATGGCGGTGGAAAACGGCATGCGTTGGCTGGTGCGCGCCATGCCTTCAGAAGACGTTGGAAACAAACGCCACCGCGCCAACGATGAAGCATTGCAAATCCAGCGATTGATGCCCGCCGACGCTTTGCGCATACGTGGTGAGCACAATGCACTCAACGCCTTAGCTGCCTTGGCATTGGCAGGTACGTGTTGCCCTGCGTTGGCACCCATGCTGCATGGATTGCGCGAATACAGCGGAGAACCGCACCGAGTGTCCTCGGTCGCGGTGATCAACGATATCGAATTCATTGACGACAGCAAAGGCACCAACGTGGGTGCAACTGTGGCTGCCATCAACAGTTTGGGTGCAGACCGCCGATTGGTAGTGATTCTGGGTGGCGATGGCAAAGGCCAAGATTTCTCTTCGCTGGGCGACCCCCTCAAGCGCCATGCCCGTGCAGTGGTGTTGATGGGGCGAGATGGTCCGTTGCTGGCAGAGGCTTTGAAAGCCTATGACCTGAGCATGCACCTTGCCAAGGATATGCAGCATGCAGTAGATACCGCTGTGCAATTGGCACACACCGGGGACGCGGTGGTGTTGTCGCCGGCGTGTGCCAGTTTGGATATGTATGCCAATTACGTTGCCAGAGCGCAAGCATTCAGCGACGCGGTGCAACAGTTGGCCATGCTCGAGGGGCAGCCATGAGCAGTGCAAACATCAGCATCAGTGAGCGAATCGGACGCTGGTTCGGTAACCCGCCCAAGGAAGGCGTGGATGCTTTGCCAGTGCGTGTGCATGGGCGCGAATTTGCACGCACTGGCGCTGCGCCTGGCAGTGTCAAAGGATTTGATCAACCTCTGATTTGGGTGATTGCAGGATTGCTGCTGTGGGGCTGGGTGATGGTGTATTCGGCTTCGATTGCATTGAACAATGAAGCACCTAGTAATGATGTTTGGCATGCACAGTACTTGGCCCGCCATGCCTTTTCGTTATTGGTGGGTTTTGTCTTTGCTTTGCTGGTTTTTCAAGTGCCCATGGAGCGCTGGGAAAAAGCCGCGCCTTGGATATTCATCGTATCCATTGTGTTGTTGATTGTGGTGTTATTGCCGTTCATCGGAAAAAGTGTGAATGGAGCGCGTCGTTGGATCAGTTTTGGCGGCTTGAATTTTCAGCCCTCTGAATTGGCCAAGTTGGGTACGCTGCTCTATGCCGCCAATTACATGGTGCGCAAAATGGATGTGAAAGAAAAGTTTTTCGCTGCCGTCACACCCATGGCCGTTGCGATTGCGATTGTGGGTTCCTTGTTGCTGGCTGAACCGGACATGGGAGCGTTCTTGGTGATTGCGGTTATCGCCATGGGCATTTTGTTTTTGGGCGGTGTTAATGCACGCATGTTCATTCTGATCACAGGGATTTTGTTGATCGCCTTTGCGTTGATGATTGCTGCATCACCTTGGCGACGAGAGCGCATTTTTGCTTATCTAGATCCCTTTGGTGCCAGTCATGCGCTCGGCAAAGGGTTTCAGTTGTCGCATTCGTTGATTGCATTTGGACGTGGCGAAGTTTTCGGTGTCGGGCTAGGCGGCAGTGTTGAAAAACTGCATTGGTTGCCCGAGGCACACACCGATTTTCTGCTTGCGGTGCTGGGTGAGGAATTCGGTTTGGTAGGCGTGGTCATCGTCATCGGTGCGTTCATGTGGTTGACCCGCCGCATCATGTTCATCGGACGTCAAGCCATTGCCATGGACCGTGTGTTCTCAGGTTTGGTGGCACAGGGTGTGGGTGTGTGGATTGGTTTTCAGGCGTTCATCAACATGGGCGTGAATCTCGGCGCTTTACCCACCAAAGGATTGACCTTGCCACTGATGAGTTTTGGGGGCTCGGCCATATTGATGAACCTTGTGGCACTGGCCATGGTGTTTAGAGTGGATTATGAAAACCGTCTCATGATGCATGGAGGCCGCATATGAATGTCCGCACGGCATTGGTCATGGCCGGCGGCACAGGCGGGCATATTTTCCCGGGCTTGGCAGTGGCCGAGTTGCTGCGCGAGCAGGGATGGCATGTGCATTGGTTAGGCGCGCCTGCCCCCAGTATGGAAAGCGATTTGGTGGCCCCCAAAGGGTTTGCGTTCGAAGCGGTCAGTTTTGGCGGAGTGCGCGGCAAGGGTTTGGTCACGCTGGGCTTGTTGCCCATGCGGCTGCTGCATGCTTTTTGGCAAAGCTGGCGCGTGGTGCATCGTATCAAACCCGATGTGTTGATTGGTCTGGGTGGCTACATCAGTTTTCCAGGTGGCATGATGGGAGTGTTGAGTGGCAAACCACTGGTGTTGCATGAGCAAAACGCTGTTGCAGGTTTGGCCAACAAAATGCTGTCGCATGTAGCGGACCGCGTGCTGTCCACCTTTCCAGATGTATTGCCCAAAACACGTTGGATCGGCAATCCACTGCGCCAAGCATTCACTGAGCAAGCGACCCCTGAAGAACGGTTTTCGCAGAGAAAAGGTGTACTTCGCGTGTTGGTGGTCGGTGGCAGTTTGGGCGCGCAATATTTAAACAGCATGGTGCCACAAGCATTGGCAATGATTCCTCAAGAGAAACGGCCCGAAGTGACACACCAAGGCGGACACAAACATATTTCGCAGCTGCAAACAAATTACCAGCAGGCTGGTGTTCAGGCTGAATTGGTGCCATTCATTGACGACACCGCCGTGGCCTTTGCGCAAGCTGATTTGGTCATCTGTCGCGCGGGTGCAAGTACTGTCAGTGAAATCGCTGCGGTCGGTGCAGCGGCTTTGTTTGTGCCGTTTGCCCATGCGGTCGATGACCACCAAACCGCCAATGCACAATTTTTGGTACAGCACAGCGCTGCTTGGCTGATGCAACAAACCGAATTGAGCGCAACCCAATTGGCTGATTTTTTACAGCAATTGGACCGTGCAAAGTTACTGGACATGGCGAACCGTGCCTACGGTTTGCGCAAAACCACCGCAACGCAAGAAGTGGTGGCCGTGTGCGAAGAGGTGACAGCATGAAGCACGCTATCAGACACGTGCATTTTGTGGGTATCGGTGGCGCGGGCATGAGTGGCATTGCCGAAATTTTGCACAACCTGGGCTATACCGTCAGTGGCACGGACATGACAGACAGTCCCGTTTTGCGCCGATTACAAGCCATGGGTATTCACACTCGTGTGGGGCATGATGCAAAACACATCAGAGGTGCTGATGCGGTGGTGACTTCTACCGCTGTACTCGCGGACAACCCCGAGGTGATAGAAGCGCACCGTACATGGATTCCTGTGGTGCCGCGCGCCGTCATGTTGGCTGAACTCATGCGCTTAAAGCAAGGCATTGCGATTGCCGGAACACACGGCAAAACCACGACCACCAGTTTGGTGGCCAGTGTGTTGGCGCAAGCTGGCCTAGACCCAACCTTTGTGATTGGCGGGCGCTTGATCAGCGCTGGTGCCAACGCCAAGCTTGGCTCGGGTGACTACATCGTGGTTGAGGCAGACGAATCCGATGCTTCTTTCTTGAACCTGAACCCGATCATGTCGGTGGTCACCAATATCGATGCAGACCACATGGAAACCTATGGTCATGACTTTGGTCGTTTGAAGCAGGCGTTCATCGATTTTTTACACCGCATGCCTTTTTATGGCGCAGCTGTTTTGTGTGCTGACGACCCGGTATTGCAGAGTATTTTTCCTGAGGTGTCGCGCCCCATCACCCGTTATGGCTTGTCAGAAAATGCTCAGGTGCGGGCCCACGATGCGCGGGCCGACGGTTCGCGCATGCGGTTTCGCGTCACGCGCAGCAACGGCATAACCTTGCCGGATCTCGACATTGTGTTGAATCTGCCCGGCATCCACAACGTGCGCAACGCCTTGGCCGCCATATCCATTGCAGTTGAATTGAATTTGCCTGACGAGGCGGTGGTCAAGGCATTGGCTGAGTTCAAAGGTGTGGGACGCCGGTTCCAAAACCATGGAGACCTTCCATCCCGCGGTGGTGGCCAATACACCTTGATCGAAGACTATGGTCATCACCCGGTAGAGCTGGCAGCGACGATAGAAGCGGCACGCGGTGCTTTCCCGGATCGCAGATTGGTGCTTGCATTTCAACCGCACCGTTACACCCGGACACGCGATTGCTTTGAGGATTTTGTGCAAGTGCTGCGGTTGGCAGATGTGGTTTGGTTGACAGAGGTGTACGCCGCTGGTGAATCCCCCATTGCTGCCGCCGATGGCCGTGCATTGGCGCATGCATTGCGTGTAGCGGGTCAGCAAGCCTTGGTGTTTGCGCAGGACTTGTCGCAATTGGAGTTACTGGTGCAAGAGCAGGCACAAGACGGTGATGTGGTGATGTGCATGGGCGCTGGCTCTATTGGTCAGTTACCTCTGCGGTTGGTGGCCCAGGCCAGCGGTAACGACAAGCCGGGTTTGAGAGTGGTGAGGACATGATGACATTTGACAAGCAAAATTCACGGGTCGCTGTGCTGATGGGCGGGCATTCTGCTGAGCGTGAAGTGTCATTGATGTCTGGTCAGGGTGTATTACAGGCATTGCTTTCTAAAGGTATCCATGCTGTGGCTTGGGATACGGCACACAGCCCGTTATGGACTTTGCGTGACCAAGGCATCAGCCATGCATTCATCGCGCTGCATGGCAGACATGGTGAAGACGGTACGGTTCAAGGGGCGCTAGAGTTGATGGGCATTCCCTATACCGGTTCAGGCGTCATGGCATCTGCCATCGCCATGGATAAGCACATGACCAAACGCATTTGGTTGGCAGAAGGTTTGTCCACACCCGCAAGTGTTTGGTTGACGCCAGCGCAGCAAACCCCGAAAGTGTTAAACGCCATTCCCCAACAGCTAGGTTTACCGTTGATCGTCAAGCCACCGCATGAAGGTTCTTCTATCGGTGTCAGTAAGGTCAGCGATGGCAATCAGTTGCTTGCCGCCATTGCATTGGCCCAACAATCCGATCCCTTTGTGATGTGCGAAGCATTCATCGACGGCGAAGAAGTCACCTGTCCTGTGCTGGGAGATGGTGACCAAGCATTTGCATTACCTGTGGTCAAAATCGCCGCACCCGATGGTGCTTACGACTACCAAAACAAATATTTCACAGACGCGGTCACCTACCATTGCCCCAGCGGATTGCCTAAAGACGAAGAACAAGCGATTCAGGCGTTGAGCGTTGCCGCTTACCGTGCACTGGGTTGCCGGGGTTGGGGGCGTGCTGACTTGATGATTCGTGCCAGCGATCGCCAACCCTTTTTGCTGGAGATGAACACCAGCCCAGGCATGACCAGCCATTCGTTGGTGCCCATGTCAGCCAAAGCCGCCGGGATCGAATACGCGGATTTGTGTGTGCGATTGCTGAAAGATGCACGGCTTGATGCCTATCGGGAGGCTAGGCACGCATGAAAGCACGTGACGCCAAGTACCTCAACCACGACGCTGCGCCAGAGTTGGCATTGGATGTGCGCTTGATGAACATCACCAGCCGGTGGATGCTGTTGCTGGCGGGTGTGTTGTTTGTCAGCATGTTGGTGATGTGGATAGCGCGCCATCCTGTCTTCACCATCACAGGTATTCGTGTATTTGGTGAAGTGCGCCATAACAACGAGGTCACTTTGCGTGCCAATGTGGTTCCACGATTACAGGGAAGTTTTTTCACAGTGGATTTGGCGCGTGCCAAGGAGACATTTGAAAACGTGCCGTGGATCAGGCAAGCGGTGGTCCAGCGCGAATTTCCCAATCGATTGCGGGTGGAAATTCTCGAGCATGAACCAGTGGCCTATTGGGGGCCAGAAGCGGATTCGCGTTTGATGAACCAACAGGGTCAAGTATTCAGCGCCAACTTTGGCGAGTTGGATAACGAAAACCTGCCGTACTTGTCTGGACCAGACAGCGAATCTGTTCGCGTCCTGCAAATGTTCAATAACTTGGGACCCATGTTCTCGCAAATGCAACTGAACATGGCTGCGTTGGAATTAACCGCCCGAGGCAGTTGGAGAGCGCGTTTCAAAAACGGCGCGCAAATTGAATTGGGCAGAGGTAATGAACAAGAAGTGATGGCGCGTGTTCAGCGTTTGACACAAACATTGGCACAGGTCAGCCAGCGTTATGGCCGTCAGACGCAGTCGTTGGAGTCGGCAGATTTGCGGTATGTGAATGGCTATGCG
>JBJTXF010000346.1:0-2724 GCA_046082145.1 Limnohabitans sp.
CCAGCTGCTGGTCGAGCGCGGTCTGGCTGCATCGCGCTCACAAGCCCAGCGTTTGATCGCCTCGGGTGTGCAATGGCGATTGCCTTCGCACCCATGGCAGCGCGTCGAGAAAAACGGTGCAGACCTGTCCGTTCATTGCGAACTGCAATTGGTGGATAACGCGGAAATACGCTATGTCTCCAGAGGTGGATTGAAGTTGGAGGCGGGATTGTTGAGCGCGGGTATTTCTGCGCAAGCTAAGGTTTGTTTGGACATCGGACAGTCGACCGGTGGCTTCACTGACTGTTTGTTGCAAATGGGCGCAGCCATGGTGGTGGGTGTGGATGTCGGTCATGGTCAACTGCACGACAGTTTGCGCCAACATCCACGCGTGGTGTGCATTGAAAAATGCCACGCCCGCGACTTGTCTGCACCCACATCACCACTCAGAGCACACACGCCGTCAGGCGGATGGGCGTTGCTGGTGGCGGATCTGAGTTTTATTTCGCTGACTTTGGTGTTGCCATCCATCGCTCAACTGATGACGAACCGCTCAGACGCTTTGTTACTCGTCAAGCCGCAATTTGAATTGCAACCGGCTGACATTGGCAAAGGCGGTTTGGTGAAAGACGCGGCCTTGTATGTGCAAGTGCAAGACCGTTTGACGACAGCCTGCAACGATGCAGGACTGGATGTGGTTAATTGGTTGGACAGTCCCATCGTCGGGGGTGATGGCAACCGAGAATTTTTTATCCATGTGCGCAGGAGATCCGCATGAGCAGCACAACTGCTTTTCCATTGAGTTTCGAGTTTTTTCCGCCCAAAACGCCTGAAGGATCACACAAATTACTGGCAATCAGACAGGATTTGTATCGCCTCAAACCAGCGTTTTTCAGCGTTACGTACGGTGCAGGGGGCTCCACGCAAGACGGCACATTGCAGCAAGTGCAAAGTATTTTGAAAGACGGTTTTGAAGCCGCACCGCATTTCTCTTGCATAGGCACCACACGAACGACTGTGCGTGAACAACTCGCTGCTTTCAAGGCGGCAGGCATTGGCCGCATGGTGGCTTTGCGCGGGGACTTGCCCAGCGGCCACGGTACTTTTGGTGAGTTTCGTTATGCCAGCGAATTGGTGGAATGTATTCGTCAAGAGTCGGGCGATCACTTTCACATCGAAGTGGGTTGCTATCCCGAAGTGCATCCGCAAGCCAAGTCTCCCAAAGCCGATGTTGAAGCGTTCGTTACCAAGGTCAAGGCAGGCGCCAACTCTGCCATCACGCAGTATTTTTTCAACAGTGACGCTTATTTTCGTTTTGTGGATGAGGCCTACCATTTGGGTGTGGATGTGCCGGTGGTGCCGGGCATCATGCCGATCACCAGTTCTTCTCAGTTGATGCGCTTTTCCGATGCCTGCGGCGCAGAAATTCCACGCTGGATTCGCCTGCGATTGCAATCTTTTGGCGATGACACTGCATCTATCAAAGCATTTGGCTTGGAGGTGGTCAGCGATTTGTGCGAGCAACTGCGCAATGGTGGCGCACCGGGATTGCACTTCTACACGATGAATCAGTCGGCTGCAGTCACCGCCATTTGCAAAAGCTTGGGGTTGGCTTAACTCCGGGTCAATTGAAACCCTGCCAGATGGTCTTGCCCCATGAGTTGGGCCATTTGAGGCAGGGCTTGTTGTAACTGTTCATACAGCGTAAAGGGTGGGTTGATCACGATCACGCCACTGTCAACCAGGCCGATCGGCTTGATGGATTCACCCGCCGCCACCCCATCGCGTGCACCGGTACGTATGCGCAAGGTGGCATGTAACCACGGCTTGTCGGCTTGTCGCGCCAAATTGGTCAGGTGGCGCGGCAAACTGTGCGCTTGCGGGCGTGGATTGATCGGGTACCAAACCACATAAGTGCCTGTGGCAAATCGTTTGAGTCCGATCGAGACGGCCACCACCACTCTTTCATAATCCAGTTTGATTTCATAGCTGGGATCGATGAACACCAACCCGCGTCGCGTCGGTGGCGGCAGAAATTTTGGCAGACCGTTGAACCCGTCTTCATGCATGACCATGACTTGTCGGCCAGCATTCAAAGTATCCACGTGTGTTTGCAGACTGCGAATGTCGGTCGGGTGCATTTCGAACAATTTGAGTTTGTCCTGTTCACGTAGCAAATGTTGGGCGATGAATGGCGAACCCGGGTAGTTCAGCAAACCGGCAGAAGGGTTGAAATGGTCCAGCACCCGACGATAGTCCAGCAACAAATCCGCCATCGGCCCGGCCAGCTTGGATTTGTTGCGCATCAGCGCCAATAAACCCTCTTGCGCCTCGCCGCTTTGTCTCGCATCGCTACTGTCAAGCCGGTAGATGCCGGCACCAGCATGGGTATCGATGGCAGTGAAACCTACCTCTTTGAGTGCTAAATGCTTCATAACTGCAACCAAAATCGTGTGTTTGAGCACATCGGCATGGTTGCCCGCATGAAAGCTGTGTCGATAACTGAACATGTCTGCATGGTAACTCGCCCGCTTGAGCTTGCAAAACAGCACACAAACTGGCATAGAATGGAGGGCTTCGCAGCGAACAAGGTCCCGCGGCGCAGTTTTCATCCCCACCTAAGAGGTTCTCAGCAGAAGAACACCGACCGTGGAAAAGGACCTCACAACCCACTCCAGGAAACGATATGTCCACTTTCAGCGCAAAGCCCGCTGACGTGACGCATGAGTGGTTTGTGATTGACGC
>JBJTXF010000347.1:0-4026 GCA_046082145.1 Limnohabitans sp.
GTGGCCGCCGCCATGATGGAACCCCCCGGCGGCACAGCTTTGGTGGAAGAGAGCATTGCGGAGGCATTGGATTTTCGCCGTGCAATGAGAAAAGTGGATGCGGACTATGGCAAAGATTGGTGGTTCAAAGTTTGGGGGCCAGAGGTATTGGCTGAAGACGGTATTGGGCTTGCCGACGACTGGGTGATCAAGATAGAAAAAAAAGAGAGAACCAAAGAAACAGATTTTTCTAATTGGCATGGCTTTGGTGATTTGGCAGACGGCTTCAATATGTTGGATCCGATCAAAGCCACCATCGTCACCCCGGGATTGCGGCTTGATGGTAAATTTGATGACGCAGGTATTCCCGCCAGTATCGTTACCAAGTTTCTTGCTGAGCACGGTGTGATCGTTGAAAAAACAGGGCTTTACAGTTTTTTCATCATGTTCACGATTGGTATCACCAAAGGACGTTGGAATTCTTTATTGACAGCGTTACAGCAGTTCAAAGATGATTACGACCGCAATCTACCCATGTGGCGCATCTTGCCCGAGTTTTGTCAAAAAATGCCCAAGTACGAACGCATGGGTTTGCGCGATTTGTGCCACCACATACACACGCTCTACGCCAAGCATGACGTCGCACGTTTGACCACCGACATGTACTTGAGCGATTTAAATCCCGCCATGAAACCCAGCGATGCCTATGCACAAATTGCACACAGAAATACAGAGCGGGTGCCGGTTGATGAATTATTGGGTCGTATCACCACCAGTTTGGTGACGCCTTATCCACCGGGCATTCCATTGTTGATTCCCGGCGAAGTGTTCAACCAAAAAATTGTTGATTATTTGAAATTTGCCCGGGAATTCAATCTGAAATGCCCAGGCTTTGAAACAGATATACACGGCTTGGTCGAAGAAAAAGATGAGTGGGGAGTGACCCATTATTTTGCAGATTGCGTCAAACATTAAATCTCAGTTGTCAGCCATGAGTTCAACCAAATCAATTTTTACGTTACACAAGATCCAAGATTGGGAGAAGGCAGCTGCCAAATCAGCACCCGGGGCCGACCTAAGCCAGCTGAATTGGCTCACACCAGATGGCATCACGGTCAAACCTTTGTACACCGCCGAAGACATGGCCTCTTTGCCGCACACCAACACTTTGCCTGGCTTCGCTCCTTTTTTAAGAGGGCCACAAGCCACGATGTACGCTGTACGCCCTTGGACCATTCGCCAGTACGCAGGTTTCTCCACCGCGCAAGAGTCAAACGCTTTTTATCGAAATGCCCTGGCAGCCGGTGGTCAAGGGGTGTCGGTGGCGTTTGATTTGGCCACGCACCGTGGCTACGATTCTGACCATCCGCGCGTCACCGGCGATGTCGGAAAAGCCGGTGTGGCCATTGACTCAGTGGAAGACATGAAAATTTTGTTTGACCAGATTCCCTTGGACAAAGTGTCTGTGTCGATGACCATGAATGGCGCGGTGTTGCCTGTACTCGCAGGCTATGTGGTTGCAGCCGAGGAGCAAGGTGTTTCACAGGACCAACTCAGTGGCACCATACAAAATGACATTCTCAAAGAATTCATGGTGCGCAACACCTACATATATCCGCCCGAGCCGAGTATGCGTATCGTGGGGGACATCATTGCGTACACCGCTGGGCACATGCCCAAGTTCAATTCCATCAGTATCAGTGGCTACCACATGCAAGAAGCTGGTGCCAATCAGGCATTGGAGCTGGCATTGACCTTGGCCGATGGGCAAGAGTATGTGCGCACCGCCATGAAGCAAGGTCTGGATGTGGATGCCTTTGCCCCTCGACTGTCGTTCTTCTGGGCGATAGGCATGAACTTTTATTTGGAAATTGCCAAGATGCGCGCAGCCCGATTGCTGTGGTGTCGCATCATGCAAGAGGTGGGTGCTAAAAATCCCAAGAGCTTGATGCTTCGAACCCATTGCCAGACATCGGGTTGGTCGCTGACAGAGCAAGATCCCTATAACAACATTGTGCGAACCACCATCGAAGCCATGGCTGCGGTGTTTGGTGGTACACAAAGCCTTCACACCAACAGCTTTGATGAAGCGATTGCATTACCCACTGAATTTTCTGCTCGCATTGCACGAAATACACAACTCATTATTCAAGAGGAAACCCATATCACCCAGGTGATTGACCCTTGGGCCGGCAGTTACATGATGGAAAAGTTGACCCAAGACATGGCAGATGAAGCATGGAAAATCATCGAAGAAGTCAACGCCATGGGTGGCATGACCAAGGCGGTGGGATCGGGTTGGGCCAAACTTAAAATTGAATCGGCTGCCGCAGACAAACAAGCCCGTATCGATTCTGGTCAGGATGTGATTGTCGGTGTCAACAAATACAAATTGGCCACCGAAGACAGCGTTGAAGTGCGCGATATTGACAACGTGAAAGTTCGTGATGAGCAAATCAAGCGCTTGCACCACATCAAAGCAAGCCGCGACAACTCAGCGGTAGACAAAGCGCTGCAAGCACTGACGCAAGCGGCCACTGATGGCAGTGGCAATTTGTTGGCACTGTCCATCGAGGCGGTGCGTTTGCGCGCCACCGTGGGGGAAGTCAGCGATGCTTTGGAAAAGGTGTTTGGCAGACACCGCGCTGACACACAAAAGGTCAGCGGGGTCTATGCCGCCGCTTATGACGCGGGTGGACACGAAGGAGACACCATGGCCTATTGGGATGCTTTGAAAGCTGACATTGCTGCGTTTGCTAAACAGCAAGGGCGTCGCCCGCGTGTCATGATTTCCAAACTGGGCCAAGACGGTCATGACCGAGGCGCCAAGGTGGTGGCCACGGCCTTTGCCGATTTGGGATTTGATGTGGACATCGGTCCGTTGTTTCAAACGCCAGAGGAATGCGCCAGACAGGCCATTGAAAATGATGTGCATGCGGTGGGTGTCTCTACCCTTGCAGCAGGTCATAAAACCTTGGTACCCGCGATCATCCAGGCATTGAAGGACCAAGGCGCTGATGACATCATTGTGTTTGTCGGAGGCGTGATCCCCAAACAAGATTACGAATTTTTGTATGCCGCTGGGGTCAAAGGTATTTACGGTCCAGGCACACCGATTCCGGTCAGTGCCAAAGATGTGTTGAACCATATTTCCAGGGCGCTCTCTTGAGTCAATTACCGCAAGATTTGGTGAAAGCTATCCGAGGCGGCGACGCCAAGGTACAGCGAAGGGCCATGGCCAAAGCCATCACCTTGCTTGAATCCAGCCGGGCAGACCACCGAGTTTGGGCAGATGACATGTTGACCCGACTGTTGCCTCACACAGGCCACAGTTTGCGCATCGGTTTGAGTGGCGTGCCCGGGGTGGGTAAAAGTACCCTGATAGAAGCCTTGGGTTTGTGGTTGATTGAGAAGGGTCACAAAGTGGCGGTACTTGCAATTGACCCTTCTTCATCGGTGTCTGGTGGATCCATCTTGGGCGATAAGACTCGCATGGAGTTTCTGTCAGTACATCCGTCTGCGTTTATTCGTCCCAGTCCCAGCAGCGGTACATTGGGTGGCGTCGCTGAAAAAACCCGTGAATGCATGTTGGTGTGCGAAGCCGCCGGATATGACATTGTGATAGTTGAGACAGTCGGTGTAGGGCAAAGTGAAACCGCAGTCGCCGGCATGACCGACATGTTTGTTTTGATGCAATTGCCCAATGCCGGTGATGATTTACAGGCCATCAAAAAAGGTGTCATGGAATTGGCCGATCTGATTGTGATCAACAAATCCGACATTGATACAGATGCCGCAACCCGAGCGCAATCTTTCATTGAAAGTGCTTTGCATCTGTTGGGTCATCATCCAAATCATGAGCCAACACACTGGCAAGCAGAAGTTATGCGCTTGAGTGCGTTGCAAGGCGCTGGCATTGAAGAATTTTGGGGTAAAGCAGTGCGGTTCAAGCAATCACAGATCGACAGCGGTCGCTGGCTGCAGCGCAGGCAAACGCAGTCGTTGAATTGGATGAATGAACGTATTCAGTCAGGGCTGAAAGAAGCG
>JBJTXF010000348.1:0-9957 GCA_046082145.1 Limnohabitans sp.
TGCGCATCTGCAAAGAAGAATCATTTCACCAGCGCCAAGGTTTTGAATCATTGATGGTCATGATGCAGGGAAATGCCGAGCAACAAGCGATGGTGCAAGACGCCGTCAACCGCTGGTGGTGGAAATGTCTTGCCATGTTCGGGCCGCCTGATGCTGACAGTACCAACAGCACGCAGGGTATGCGTTGGGGCATCAAGCGAGTCAGTAACGATGACCTGCGTCAAAAATTCGTGGATGCCACTGTCCCCCAAGCCAAAGTCTTAGGTGTGACCCTGCCTGACCCAGATTTGACATGGAACGAAGAACGGGGTCATTACGACTACGGAGCGATCGATTGGGATGAGTTTTGGTCCACTGTGAATGGCGATGGTCCGTGTAACAAAGAGCGACTCGCCACACGCGTCAAAGCGCATAACGATGGGCAGTGGGTTCGCGATGCTGCCATGGCTTATGCGCGCAAGCGCCAACAACGCCTTGCACCGCCTAAGGAGGCCGCATGAGTCAACCAACCAGCCAAAACGAATGGCCTTTGTGGGAAGTGTTTGTTCGAAGCAAGCAAGGCTTCGAGCACAAACATTGCGGCAGTTTGCATGCAGCTGACGCACAGCAAGCTTTGCACATGGCGCGAGACGTCTACACACGCCGACAAGAGGGGGTCAGCATTTGGGTCATACCCTCGGCAGCCATCACCGCCAGCGACCCGGCTGACAAAGACAGCTTGTTTGATCCTGCCAAAGACAAGGTGTACCGACATCCCACCTTTTTTGTGATTCCCGATGAAGTGGGGCATATGTGAACACGCTGGCCGATTACGCATTGCATTTGGCTGATAACGCATTGATTCTGGGACAACGCAATGCTGAGTGGTGCGGCCATGGTCCAGTACTGGAAGAAGACTTGGCGTTGGCCAACCATTCCTTAGATTTGATCGGTCAAGCACGTTTGCTGTACCAGTGGGTGGCACAACTGCGCGACGATGGCAGTACCGAGGACTCGCTCGCCTATTTCCGTGACCAAGAAGCCTTTCTCAACTTCACAATGCTGGAGTTGCCGCACTGCACGGCCTTGGCGCCATCGGCCCGTGCAGAGCGCGATTACGCTGTCACCATCGTGCGCAATTTTTTCTTCAGCAGCTATATGTTGTTGGTGTGGGAAGTGCTGCAAAACCATTCACAACCACAGTTGTCTGCGATTGCCGCCAAGTCCATCAAAGAAGTGCGTTACCACTGGCAGCATGCTGCCGATTGGTTGGTACGCTTTGGCGATGGCACACCTGAGTCGCATGACAGAGCGCAAGCTGCGGTGAATTTTTTGATGCCGTACACGCAAGAGTTTTGGAGCGAATGGCCTGCTGCCAAAAATGTGTTGCCTGACACCGCGACTATAAAAAATCAGTGGTTTGACATGGTGAGCGATGTGATCAATGAAGCTGGCTTACAACTGCCTCCAGCCACAGGTTATGTCACGCAAGGTGTGTTGGGTATCCACTCAGAGCACATGTCATATTTATTGGCCGAGATGCAGAGTTTGGCCAGGCAACACCCCGGTGCGCAATGGTGATAGACCGCGTAACCCGCCCTGTATTGCCGTCGGGACCTATCGAATTGCCAAAGGATGATTCCAACGAATCGGCCATATGGCAATTATTGGAATCGGTGAGTGACCCCGAAATCCCTGTGTTGTCTTTGCGTGAAATTGGTGTGTTGAGGGCTGTGACATCGACGACTGCAGCCTGGCAGTTGTGGATCACGCCAACTTACAACGGCTGCCCGGCCATGTCGCAAATGAAGGCCGATCTGTTGAACGCCATGCAAAACGTCGGCAAACCTGCCGAGGTGATCACTTCACTTGCACCGGCCTGGTCCAGCGACTGGATCACTGATGAAGCCAAAGAAAAGCTTCGCCTCTATGGCATTGCTCCGCCGCTTGCAAGCGCACAGTCCGATGGTGTCAGCGTTGTTCGTCTGGCCGGCAAGATGAACCGAGCCCAAGTACCTTGTCCACAATGCGGTAGTTTGGATACCACCGAGACTTCACAGTTTGGTTCAACCGCGTGCAAAGCCATGTACAAATGCTTGGCCTGTGCTGAACCGTTCGATTACTTCAAGCCGTATTGATTGTGATGAGTCTGCCGCAACGTCGAACATTCCATGAACTTTCTATTGCTCGGGTAAAGCCTGAAGCAGGGGGCTCATTGGCCGTGACTTTTGCCATTCCCGCTGAATGGCATGCTCTGTTTGCTTTTCAACCGGGTCAATTTTTGACCTTGAAAGCCGATATTGATGGCCAAGAGATTCGGCGCAGTTACTCCATTTGCAGCAGTGCCAATCGGTACGCTGATAGGAATGAAATAGACATCGGTATTCGCTCAGTGCCTGGTGGTTTGTTTTCGCCCTGGGCCGTCAGCCATTTCAAGCCGGGTGACCGGCTTCTTGTGATGCCGCCCGACGGACGGTTTGTGTCACAAAACCCGCAGGCCATTCACCGTGTCGGTTTCGCAGCGGGCTCTGGTATCACCCCCGTGCTCTCCATCATGGCCAGCACTTTAGAGCAACAAGCGGATGCTCGTTTCACATTGGTGTACGGCAACCGCAACATGGCTTCTGTCATGTTCAATGAGGCCTTGCAAGATTTGAAAGATCGTTATACCGACAGAGTCACACTCATACATGTGTTGTCACGCCAAGCGCAAGAGATCGAATTGCTACAAGGTCGGCTTGATGAAGACAAGGTAAATCGCTTGCTTCAATCGGTGTTTTTATCGCAGACGATTGACGAAGTGTTTGTATGTGGACCTGCAGACATGATCGACAGCACAACAAATGCTTTGCGGTTGGCAGGCGTACCACCAGCTCACATATTCAGCGAACGATTTTTAGCGCCCGATCAATCTATAAGAGTTCCGATGGCCGACCCTCAGGCCGACTTGGTTGGCGAAGAAGCCTCTGTGGCATTGACGCTGGTACTGGACGGAAAACAGCATGCGCTGCGCATGTCGCCCGAGCAAAAAATACTGGATGTAGGGTTAGCTGCGGGATTAGATTTGCCGTATTCATGCCGTGGGGGCGTGTGTTGCACTTGCCGCGCCAAAGTGATGCAGGGCAGTGTGACGATGGATAAAAATTTCACCCTGGAGGAATGGGAAACCAAGCAGGGATTTGTCTTGTCCTGTCAATCTAAACCCACCAGTAACTCGGTGACTTTGAGTTTTGATGAGCGTTGATTACTAAGATAGGTGGTCGATTTAACCCCTGTTCTACAGGGTGGATATATGGTCAATTTCTCTACAAAGCGAGTCTGCTTTAATATGCATTCATGGTGAATGTGTATCTACTATGTTGAATTGGCGCGCCATCATTCTTCTCTTTGTTTGGGGGGCGTTCTCCTGTGCAAACGCCCAAGTACCGTCAGGATTGCTGGCCTGGACTCAAGCCCATCCTGATTGGAAAGTTGAAAGAAAGCAATTGGCACATGTTGCCAGCCAGTGCGCCACCATCTACGACCTGATTGGCAATTTTTTTGCAGCCAATCCTATACACGAAGAACAACGCCGCAGCGCCAATATTTTTTTATCGAACAGCGATATTTACGCTCGGATTGGATATTTTTTGAGTATTCGCGAAGGCATGAGCGAACAAGAAGCGGTGGCACGTCAAAACGAATTCCAAGTGCAATTCAACCAACAAATGCAAGCCAATTTACAGGCACATAAAAATATCATGGTACCTCCGCTCAGTGACGATGTGGAAGTGTGCATGGTGAACTTCAAGTTTGCACAGGTGCAAGTACGTCAATTGGAAGCCCAATACTCAAAACCTAATGCCTCACCAACTCCAGTTATCACTCCCGCAGACAAATCCTTTGACATGCCGACTGTGCAAATCATCTGGGAGTTCATCAAATCCAAAACCGCCGCGCCAGCAGACGCAGTCATGCCACATTTGGTTGTTCAGCCAGGACTTCCCACCACTGCTCGCATGGTATTTGAATTTCCTTCAGAAGATCAGCCTCAAAACAAATTACAAATCAATGTTTCGCCACGCACGCTACAACTGTGGAGCCGTTCTATGGTGAACTGGGCATTGGGCCATGAGTTGGTACATTACGCCTTGCTGATGCGAGAAAACCAATGGGTTGAACAGACCGTTTACAAAAACAACATTAAGCACCACTGCAATCCAGAATTTTTAAAACTCACCGGCGATATCGCTGACTTGATTTCAGATGCACAGTCACCCAGCCGAGAAAGGTTGCGTATGTATTCTGAGGTATTTCGCAGTTGTACACGACACCCGGATCAATAAGGCATAAACGAATTTCCCAAACCAATTAAGGTAGCCACTCCTAAAGCAGTAAACATGGCAGCTGCAATTCGGTGAACCAAAACCATGGGAATGCGGCCAGCCAATTTGTCGCCCAGAAACACAGCCGGCACATCGGCAATCAACATGCCGAGCGTGGTGCCTGCAACCACTGTCCAAGGTGCTGCATAGTGCGCAGCCATAGCGACTGTGGCAATTTGGGTTTTGTCGCCCATTTCAGCCAAGAAAAATGTCATGAGTGTGGCGCCAAACACGCCTAACTGGAGCGCCACTGCAGCTTCTTCTTCTATTTTGTCTGGTATCAACGTCCATACAGCCATGGCTATAAAGGAGATACCCAGAACCCAACGCAAAATAACTGCATCGACACTGGCAGTAATCCACGCGCCAAGTGCGCCTGCTAAAACATGGTTGACAAGCGTAGCCACCAAAATACCCAAGATGATCGGTAGTGGTTTCTTAAATCGGGCCGCCAGAATGAATGTAAGCAGTTGGGTTTTATCGCCGATCTCGGCAAGTGCTACCACTCCCGTTGAAACAAGCAAAGATTCCATGAATTTTCTAACTCAACCAACGCCATAGTAAAAAGCAAAAAATGCCCCATACTGACAGCACCCAAACCACACCCCATATCACGACTGGCTTGGCATCATGGATTTGAAGCCACGATACAGCTAGGCGATGGCACTCATCTTTTACTGTTTGGGGCAGACATTGAACAGCCAACCACACCATGGCTGGCAACAGTAAGGCCTCATCCAAGTATCCGAGCACAGGTATGAAGTCAGGAATCAGGTCGATCGGGCTGAGCGCGTAAGCCAATGCCACCGCAGTAATGGATTTGACCATCCAAGGCGTTTGTGGGTGCCGATAGGCAAACCAAAGCATGATGCTGTCTTGCTTCACACGCTTGGCCCAATACCGAATAGCATCAAACATGTTGAGGGTCAGCGTGGTTTAAATAAGCCGTCTATCAAGTGACGAACTGCATCATTCACAGTGGATTGGGGTTGCGATTCGCAATAAGCATTAACAAACAACACGATATTTTCATTGGCAGGCAGCAAGCCGTAAATCTCTTTGTTCGAATGAGTCAGTAGTGCATCACGCAAGCCGCTGATATATCCGAACACCCATTCACGCTGCACCACAGTGCTGAGATTGGCTTTTCGCGCGGTATTCCAACCACTGCATGACTTGGGCATGGTGTCCATGGAAAAGCTCATGCTACAAGTTAGATACACCATGAAAGCTGGTAAGACGGAAGCAATATGTTTGGATGTCTGCATATCACCAGTGTAAGACGGTCAGTCAACAACGGTCTATGCAATACCCAAGTAGATTTTTCTCACATGGTCATCATGAGCTAATTCACGGGCTAAACCTTGCTGTGCGACTTGTCCATGCTCAAGAATATAAGCGCGGTCAGCAATTTGAAGAGCGGATTGCGCATCCTGCTCAGCCATGAGTATGGCAACACCGCTGTCACGAATGTGGCGAATGGCATTAAAGATTTCCATCTTTAGACGATGCGCAATACCTACAGAGGGTTCATCAAGCAGCAGTAATTTTGGCGAACCCATCAACGCGCGTCCAATTGCTACCATTTGCTGTTGGCCGCCTGATAAGGTGCTTACCATCTGCTGGTTGCGCTCTTGCAAGATTGGAAACAACTGGTAGACCTTGTTTAAGTCTGTATGAACGGCATTAGAGTCTTTTCGCAAGTACGCACCGAGTTGTAAGTTTTTCAACACAGTCAACTCAGGAAACAAGCGCCTGCCCTCAGGGCAGTGGCAAATACCCAATGCCACGACACGCTCTGTGGTGATGGGATGCAAACTCTGGCCATCAAACTTAAGAATACCTTCTGAGGCAATGGCGCGAGAAATGGCTTTGAGTAAAGTGGACTTGCCCGCGCCGTTAGGGCCGAGCACCGCGACCAATTCGCCCCCCGACACGCGCAAACTGACACTTTCCAAGGCCATGGCCTTGCCGTATGAGGCGCTGAGTTGATCAAGTTCGAGCATGCTGATCCCAGTCCAATGGGTTCTGTTTGCCAATGTAAGCCTCGATCACACGAGGATGATTGACAATTTCTGAAGGTGAACCTTCTGCGATGATTTCACCAAAGTCAATCGCCACCACGCGCGAGACGAGTTGCATGAACTCGCGCAATTTGTGTTCGATAAGAAGAATTGTCAGTTGCTGCTGCTGGTGAAGTTGCCGAATCAGTTCTGACAAGGCCTCAATTTCAGCTGAACCCAATCCGGCAAAGGGTTCATCAAGCAACAATAACTCTGGTTCAGTTGCCAAAGCCCGGGCAATTTCCAGGCGACGCAAATCACCATAAGAAAGCAGTTCGCAAGCCAACTGTGCTTTGTCAACCAATCCAACTTGTGATAACAAATGCATGGCACGCTCACCTAAATCGTGGTGTCTGACGCGCGGACCCAAGCTACCCACCAACACATTTTCAAGAACAGTTAGTCCGACAAATGGTCTACACAATTGAAATGTGCGGGCCATACCCAGGCCAACGATGGCGTTGGCCTTGAAGCGTTTTATTGACTTGCCATGCAACATGACTTCGCCTGAATCTGCCGGAATGAATCCAGTCAATAAATTGAACAAAGTGGTTTTGCCAGCACCATTGGGCCCGAGAATGCCAACGATTTCTCCAGCCTGCAAGCTCATATTGAAGTTTTTTAAGACGTGCAAACCGCCGAAGTGCTTGTCAAGTTGACGGATCTCCAACAATGCGCTCATGTTTGTTGTCCTCTTTGGCGCCATTTGTGCCAGACAGGGGCGATGATGCCGTTGGGCAAGAAAAACAAAATGAAGATCAATAACAAGCTGTAAACCATCAAGCGCCATTCGCCAAAATTACGAAGCCCTTCGGTCATCACTGTCAGAAGCAAAGCGCCGCCCACTGGACCGTAGATACTTCCCATGCCGCCCACGTAAACCATGGTGATTACCGTGATGGATGTCACCACGGCAAACAATTGTGGACTGACTTGTAATTGATAGTGTGCATAGAGAGCTCCCCCCAATCCTGCAAATGCAGCGCTGATCACCAGTGAGAGAATTTTGTATTGTGTGATGGGTAGACCTGCTGCCAGACAGGTGGCTTCATCGCCTCGGATAGCGCGCAGTATCAATCCCCAGCGTGACTTAGCCAACCAAGACAACAGTAATGTCACCATGCCAAGCACTGCCAGCACAAACCAGTAGTAGTGCAAATGGTTGGCAATCAATGGGGTGATGTCTTGAATACCTTCTTCGCCACCAGTGTATTCCCAAAATATCAGCATCAGTCTTTGCATAATGACCGCAGAAGACAACATGGCTAATGCGAAGTATGGACCCTTAAGCCTTAAGGTGGGAAAACCCAGTAACACTGCAAATACCATAGCAACCAGCATTGACACGGGTAGACTCCACCATGGACCCAGGCCAAAATGCACATTCAAGAATCCAGCAGCATAAGCGCCCACACCAATGAACAATGAATGGCCGAAATTCTCCCGACCGGTTAGGCCAGACATAAAGTCCCAACTGACGGACCAAATACCATAGATTGCTGCCACAGTAAGAACACCGACCAAATAGTTGCTGGTAAACACCACAGGCATGACCGCCATTAAGGCAAGTGCAGACAAGCCAGCCCAGCTACTGACGGTATCGAGTCCTTTGAATGTTTTCATGGTGTTTTGATATCTCTCAAAAAGCAGCGCGTTTGCCAAACAAACCTGCAGGCCGAAACACCAACATCAACAAGGTCGCCAGCACAGAAACAATTTCGGTCCAACTGCCAGAAATACCGTAGGCAACCAAAGTTTCTGCATAGCCCAGCATGAATGCGGCAGCGATACTGCCTGGTATAGAGCCCAAGCCACCTACTACCACAATGGCAAATGCCTTGACAATAGGTAACAAATGCATAGACGGTTGTACCGATAAAAACGGCCCAGCCATCACACCTGCCAAAGCAGCGAGTCCGGCAGAAATACCCATCACCAAAGAAAAAATACTGTCACTGGGAATGCCCATGTATTTGGCTGCTAAGGGGTCTTGTGAAATAGCCAATATGGCGCTGCCCAATCGTGTGAATTGAATGAATGCATACAGGCCACCAATAGCAACTATGGCGACAGCCAATGTCAGCAAACGTTGTCCAGCCACATCCACACCCCAAATATTGAATTTCGCGTCTATGAATGCAGGAACGTTTCGGTATTCGGAACCAAAGGTTAAAAACAAAACTTGCTCGACTACCAGAGCCGTGGCTAATGAAATCATCAGCACGCCCAATTGCGATTCGCGTTGAGGCCGGATCAGTATTTTTTCAACCAAAATGCCAAAAACAGCGACCAAGGCGATGGATAGCAGGGCTGCTGACCAAAGAGGCAAGCCAGCCAGCGTGGTCAATACATAGGCAGAATAAGCGCCTAAGGCATAAAAGGAACCATGCGCCAAATTCAGGACCCGAGCCACACCAAAGATCAACGTGAATCCCACAGCCAACATGGCGTATATGGCGCTTGTGACCGCGCCGTAAATCAAAATTTCCACTATTTTTTCATCCAAGGCGGCAAGATGAATGCTCCTGTGCGTAACTCTTTGGGATAAATCACAGCCCGCTCACCCTTTTCTTGCCACTGCACAAACATAAAGTTGACCTTGCCTTTGCCGGTTTGCACATCGTGCATTTCATCAAAGGTAATTTCGCCTGCAACACCCTCATATTTGGTTTTTTCAAGCTCTTTGATAACCTTTTCTGTATCAAAACTGCCTGCGCGTTTCACAGCGTCTGCATAAATGAAGACTGCGTCATAAGCAAAAAAGGCGGTGTAAACAGGAAAGTTGGGTGAATTCTTTTTGAACTCATCAAAGAAAGGAATGGTTTTTTTGGTGATGGGCGCTCTAACCGCGAAATTGGCGGCTATTTCAGAGATAGATTTACCTCCGATGCGTTTGAAAAAATCACCATCCATACTTTTGACATCGATACCACCATAAGGCACAGGAACTTGTGCATCATGCCATTGTTTGGCGAAAACATCGCTAGAAGCATGAGACAGAACAACAATCATGTATTGGGCCTCACTGGATTTGACTTTGGCCAACAGCGGAGAAAAGTCGGAAGTTTGTGTGTCAAACAATTCGGTCAAACGTACATCGGCTCCAACGTCCTTGGCTCCTTTGGACAAAATAGGCACCAAGTCTTGTACCCATTTGGCGTTTTCACCCACGATGGCAATTTTTTTATAACCCAATTCGCCGATCACAAAGTTTGATATGAAATCCACCAAGGCACGCGCTTGATGTGCAGCATTAACTGGTCCTACACGAAAAATATATTTGTAGTTGTCGTAGTCTTGTTTGACTTTGTTGGTAATGGAAGGTGAGGCTGCTCCTACGCCCAAATAAATAGTTTTCGCCGCGGAAATATGGGGTAGTTGGGCAAGCGTCACACCACTGGTATAGCCGCCAATCAGCACATCCACTTTCTCATCAGCAGTTAACTTTTTGATCGCGCTGATACCAGTTTCTGGGTTTTCTGTTTCATCGGCTGAGACAAATTCAAATTTACGGCCAAGCACCCCTCCTTTTTTATTGATTTCATCAAAAA
>JBJTXF010000349.1:0-5837 GCA_046082145.1 Limnohabitans sp.
ACCGGGGCGACCCGAAATACCCCAACCAATATTCCACTTGGCCAGACCATATCGATGACAACCGTCCGCGCTCAGCCACCGTGGCCATCCGCAAAACCGACGGTGGTGTGATAGGTCTGTGACAGTGTGAGCTTGGGGTGACACAACCAGCGCTTCGCTGCCGCTAAGATGGTTTGGCTGCGTTGACAAACCGCACAGTTGTCCGCCAAGTTCAACACCCACCTTTCAGACAGGAGAATCGCATGGCTTCATCGCATCTGATTCACAAGGCCATGGCTGCCATGGCCATCGTTGCCAGCGCGGCCGTCACGGCGCAAAGTTTGGACAAGCCCTTCACGGTCGTCGAACCCGAGCAAATCCAATGGAAAGACGCAGGCAAAGGCGTGAAATTCGCGGTGATTTCAGGCGACCCCTCCAAACCCGGGCCGTATGTGATTCGGGTGATATTCCCGCCTGGTGTGATGAGCGCGCCGCATTACCACCGCGAAGACCGTTATGTCACCGTGATGCAAGGCACCTGGTTGGCGGGCACCGACGACAGTTGGGACCCGAAAACCACCCAACCGCTCAAACAAGGCAGTTACATGCAACACCCTGCGGGCGCCATCCATTACGACGGAGCAGGCAGCGAAGGCGCCACCGTTCAAATCATGGGCATTGGCCCGAGCAGCACCACGTTTTTGTTTCCGCAAGTCGGTGACTTTGGTCAGCCCTACAAGCTCAACTGAACGATGTTTTTTCAAAGCCGTTTTGGTCGAATCTGTGTGGTGATCCTGGCTGGGTATACGCTATGTTTGCCAGTGCATGCCGAGTGGCGTGAACTCAGCAACACCGCCGAGGGTCAGTTCTGGTATGACGACGCGATTGAACGCGAAGGCGACAAGGTGAACGTGTGGCGCGTCACGGATTTCTCAACACCTTTGACCAATTTGGAAGGCAAGGAAGTGCGCTCTGAAAAAACACGCACCACCATTGATTGCGCGCAAAACAAAATGGCTTATTCACAGGTCACGCGTTACGCGCAATCGCATGCCACGGGCGAGGTGATGAACCAATACGAAACCCCTTTGCGGTTCACCCGAATTGCGCCGGGCGGTGTGGATGCGTTGTTGGCGCAAAAAGTCTGCACACAATAACGCTGATCTCCACCAACTGTGCATAGCTGACGCCATGCCGGCTTGAAACACATTAATCGCAATCGCAACTAACTGTGCTGGGCTCACGTCATGCCGGCTCGAACGCCGCTCACCGCCTGCGGCAACGTTCGCGTCGGTCCGACCGCCATGGCGTTGCGCGCCACTCGCAGATTTGTTGACAAAATATTTTAATCACTGAGCTGACTCAAGCGCAAACTGCCAATCGTTCTTAACCAAACATGGGACTTGAGACGACCTGGAGGGGGTGTTTTTTTCCAGCGAAAGCGCAGAAAAAAAGCACACCGGATGGGTCGTCAAAGCGTGCCTTTATCAAACGGATGGGTCGTCAAAGCCTGTCAAACCATACGCCCTGGCAACCACAAAGCAATCATCGGAAACGCGATCAAT
The DNA here is from genome assembly GCA_046082145.1 of Limnohabitans sp. GTDB lineage: Bacteria > Pseudomonadota > Gammaproteobacteria > Burkholderiales > Burkholderiaceae_C > Limnohabitans. Next base: position 1,545 of record JBJTXF010000349.1, read on the forward strand.
ATCAGCAATCGCAATAAATCTGTCAGCACAAATGGAATCACACCTTTGAAAATGGTCATGAAACTCACGTCATGCACCACGCTTTTGATGACAAACACATTCATGCCCACCGGCGGGTGAATCAACCCCAGCTCCACCGACATCACGATGATGATGCCAAACCAGATGGGATCAAAACCCAGCTGCACAATCACTGGAAAAATGATCGGCACGGTCAAAATGATCATGGCCATGGCATCCATCAAACAACCCAGCACCAAGTACATCAACATGATCAGAGCCAACACGCCGTAAGGACCTAAACCCAGTTCGGTCAAAAAACCTGTCAGCTTTTGCGGTGTTTGGGTGATGGTGAGAAAGTAGCCAAAGATCAACGCGCCGATCAACACGGTGAACACCGCGGCTGCGGTGCGTGTGGCCGATAACAAGGCTTCCAAGATGCCGGCGCGATCCAATTTGCCGCGTAACACGCCCAACAAAAACGCCCCGGTTGCACCCACGCCACCGGCTTCAGTGGGTGTGAAAAACCCGCCGTACAAACCACCGATCACAAACACAAACAACAACAGCGGCGCCCACACATCTTTGAGGCCAGCAAACCGTTGAGCCCAGGTGGTGTCTGCACCGCGCGGCAACCAATCGGGTTTGACCCACACGATCACGGAAATGGTGAGCACATACATGGCCATGGCCAACAGGCCGGGAACGATGCCGGCCATGAACAGTTTGCCAATGTCTTGTTGGGTCAAGATGGCATACACCGCCAACACCGTGGAGGGCGGCAACATCGCACCCAAGGTGCCGCCTGCCGCGATCACACCAGTGGAAAACGATTGCGGATACCCAAAGCGGCGCATCTCCGGGTAAGCCACCGAAGAGAACGTGGCGGCGGTGGCGACGGATGAGCCGCAAATGGCGGCAAACCCGCCGCAAGCAATCACCGTGGCCATGCCCAAGCCACCGCGCAAATGGCCGATGAACGCATTGGCTGCGCGAAACAATTCGCGGCTGACACCCGACACCGAGACAAACGCGCCCATCAACATGAACATGGGTATCACGCCAAAGGTGTAGTCGGTGACGGTGCGCATGGAGGTTTGTCCGATCAATTTCAAAGCCGGACCGCTGCCGGCGATGTAGCTGTAACCGCACACACCAACCAAGCCCATGGCCATGCCCACCGGCACGCGCAACAGCATCAGTACAAACAACGCGACAAAGCCAATCACCGCTACCGCATCGGGACTCAGGTTCATGAGATCCATGTCAGTGGTCCTCTTTCACCGTCGGAGCCAAGGCATCCGGGTCGGCGATCAGCCGCCAAGTGCGGATGGCGATCAACAAAACCGCACACACATCGCCCATCCACGCGACCGCAAAAAACGGCCAAGTGGGTAAATTGAGGTCGTAGGTTTGCACGTTGTCGCGGTAGGTCATGGCCACTTTGTCAAACAGCATGATGGTTTGAACGGTGACCACCACCAGCAACACCAGCGTGGCGAACACGTCGATCCAGCGCTTGTAGCGCGGGCTGGCATGCGTCCACAACAAATCGACCGTGATGTGTCCACCCCGGTAACTGGTGGCGGCAATGCCCCAAAAAATCAATATGCCTAAGAGCAAACGGCCGAAATCGTGGCTGTCAGGAATCGACCAACTGAAGAAATGCCGCAAGACGACCGCGATGAATATATTGGCCGCGACGATACCGACAAACATGGCGGCCAACCATTCAATGGTGTCGATGATCCGGTCAAACGGGTGCTTGGAACGCTCAGCCATGCCAGCGCTTACATGGCCGATTTGTATTTGGTCAGGCTTTGTTGCAAGGCCTTCATCACCGCGGTCGGGTCGTCACCGCGCTTTTTGACCTCATCGGCCCATTGCTGGCGCACGGGGGCCAGTGCCGATTTCCAAGCGGTGAGTTGCTGGGGCGTGAGCGAATAAATTTCGCGGTTGGCTTTGTCCGCCAGCAGTTTGGTGCGGCCGCCGATTTCAAAATCAGCCCAAGCTGTACCGATTTTTTCGGCCCATTCGCTGGTGCAATGGCTGTCTACGGCTTGCTTTTGTGTGGGCGACAAACTGTTGTATTTGTCGAGGTTAATCACCCACACAAACGGCGTGACATACAGCGGTACGTCCATGTGGAACTTGACCACTTTGTCGATGCCAAACAGTGTGAGCGAGCCCCAGGGGAAAGTGATGGCGTCTGCCACGCCGCGCTCAATCGCATCGCGCGATTCGGGCGCCGAGGCTTGCACATTGGTACCGCCCAGCAAGGTCACCATTTGCCCGACGGTGGCGGTGGCCGGACGCACCTTCATGCCTTTGAGGTCGGCGGGCATCAATACTTTTTTGCGCGAATGCAAAGCGCCCGGGTCGTGCGCAAACGCAAAACAATATTTCACCTCTTTCATTTCTTTGGCGGCATAAGCGCGGTACCACGCATCAATGGCGGCCGATCCGGCTTTGGCATTGCTGATTTCAAACGGCAACGAAGCTGCCGCGAAGATGGGAAATCGACCAGGTTGATAGCCTGGATTGACGAAGGCAAAGTCGGTCAAACCATCGCGCGCCATATCGTAATGGTCCATGGCTTTGCCCAATTGTTCAGAGGGAAACAGCGTGGGGTTGAGGCTGCCGCCCGAGGCTTTTTTCAAACTGTTTATCCATGTTTGCAGGGCGGGGTTCAGGGCATGTTGCGCAGGCACCCAAGTGGACATCCGCAAGGATTGCGTTTTGTCTTGGGCCAAACTTGGCAGCGGGCTTGCTAACAAGCCCAAAGAAGCAACAGACCAACAGACCCAAGAGCGGCTGATTTTTTTTGTCATGGCAAAGTGAAACAGTGGTTGGCAAACAGCCGTCGAGGATAACCCAGCCAATGCCTTTTGTTTATCGGTATCTGCCCTTGCCCGGCCTCAGTGTGAAGTGGATTTGGCGTTTCGGGCCACCGATCTGACAAACCGCAGAGGGTGTTCTGTGGCGGGTCGTGGGGCAGCGCCCAGCGCCCTCAAGCGTTGGTCCAACTTCGTTCCCGCTTCGTCTTGCAAAGCCGCTTCGCGGGTTTGTCGAACGGCTTCGGCACGCCAAGCTGCGTTGTGTGTTGTCTGGGTGCTGCCAAACTGATGCAAGAGATGCTGCAAATGGCGCTTGGCGCGTTCGTTGGTGCTGCCATAGCCTTTGATGAGGCGCCCGCATTGCGCCCATTCATGGCCGAGCGCCCAGTGCTCTTGTAAGCCAAGACACACCTGCCCTAGCCACGTGTCGATGTCGTGTTGTTCCACCGAAAAACGGCTGCCGTGGGGACGCAGCCATTTCAAGCTCGCCAACCAACGCAATGCCAGCATGCCCAGGACGGTGTGTGTGCCGATGCGAATGGCCAGCGCCAACGGCTCGCGCCCTCGGGCCACACGCTGTTTGTCCCAGCGCAACAGTGCGTTGGCGATACCAGCCGGCAGGAGTGCCGACAGTTCAGCAATGCCGGGTTTGAAATGTTCGTAGACCCGCAGCAATTCGTCGGGCTGTCGCTTGACCTCTTGCGCCACGCGTTGCATTCGGCTGGCTCGGCTTTTGAGGTCTGCGACACGCACGATGTCGTCATACGCCATCCACAACGCCAGCCAACGTGCCGTCTCCCGGCTGGCGGCATGCCCGTTGGCATGCAATGGGTCGATCGCATTTTCTGCATCCAACACCCGTTCAAGCCGTTGCACATAGCGCATGGCGTAGGCGTGGTTTTGGTAATGACACAAACGCGCAAAGCCGAGCTGGGCCATTTCGCGGACTGTGGCAGGCCATTCATGCATTGCAGCCACCCGCTCGGCTTCAGGCGCAGTCGCTTGGGTGCTCAACGTGTCGTCGTCAGCTTGCATGGCCATCACCGCTTGGTGGGTTTGGCAACGTGCGAATGCCGCGGCAAAACCACGCAAACTGGCCGCGCTGTGCTGGCCTTGGCCAACAGCGGCTTCGAAATGTTCACGCGCCATCGGCAACACACCACTGCCCGCGATCACACCCAACATGACCGCGCTGACCATGGTGCCTTGCTCTTTGGCCATGGCGGAAAAATCCCAAACTTGGGATTCGTGCGAAAACTCTTTCACCAGATCCAGCAATGGCTGCACATCTAATCGACCGTCGCCCATTGTCATACGCTCATGGGTGGTCAGGCTGCGAGACGATGAACTGAACACATGGGTGCGCTCGCGCGACACCATGCCGAGCGAAATTTGTCGCGCAGTTTCCAGCAACTCTGTCGACACCAACAGGTCTAATGTACCCGGTACCGGGTTG
>JBJTXF010000350.1:0-4447 GCA_046082145.1 Limnohabitans sp.
GGGAAATCTTGGTAAAACTTTATATGGCCCAAATTTTTAAAGTATGAACGCGGCATCTTCCCTCCGGTAGGAGTTGGGTTGACCAGTGCAGGAGTGGCTGCCATGCTCAATTTTTAGCAGGAGCTGCTGGCAGTATGGGTAAATCTGCAGCTGCTTGTCGCTGTTGGGTATTGATATCGTTCTCAGTGGGTATGCGGTAGTTATCGATCGAATGGCCTTTGGCAGCGACATACAGTTTCAGCGGTGGTTTGCCATGTTTCTTGCGTTGAGCAGAATGGGTTGCGGATTTGCTGCTGTTGTCGCGCTCTGTCAGAGTCACGCTATCGCTGTCAAATGCCATCACTTCCCATTGTTGAAAACGCGCACCCGCCACCAACTTGACCGTGTGTATGGTTTGCCCTTGAATGATTTCAGCGGTGTCCTCGCCGTTGATACCTTTGATAGACCACAATTTAGGTTGGTTTTGTACGGAAGATTGCCAAGGGCTGTTGGTGTTTGGCAGCAACCCTACCGGCAAGTGGCCTGCCTTGGCAATCACAGGCTGTGATTTTTTTTTCTTGGCGCTTTCAATGGCTTCTTCGACGGTCAACGGTTGTGCCCAAACGTTTAAGGCTACCCGCGGTGTTGGGGACACTTGACAGCATGACGGCAAGTTTGGAGGCCACCAAATTGATGTTTTTCAGGTCTTCGTTGACATTGTTCGATCTCAAAATCCGCTGAACCCCTGCCAGCGCTGTCACCAAAATGATAGAAATGATGGCCAGTGCGATCGATAACTCGATAATGCTGTAGCCTTTTTGCTTAATGGACGGCTTGGATGTATCCAACACGGGGATTGTTTTTGCAAAGGCGGTCATAAATCTCTCCAAAATGATTAAAAGATTTAAAAATAATAGCCATATACAGCTATTTATTCAATCTATTTTTTTACTATGAAATTAATTTAGAGAAACAGTAAATATTAAATTACTCATAATTTATAAATAGAGCAATTTAATGCATTAAATGATTAAAATTTCTTGCATAATTCCAAGAAACTGTACTAAACTGCATTTATGTTTGACAGTTCGTCACCCACCCACTCACCACTGCTGCAGGTCATCGGTCACCAAGTGCGTTGGTGGCGGCATCAGCGAAAGTGGACCCGCAAAGAATTGGCGCAGGCGGCGCATGTGTCAGAACGTCATCTGGCTTCGCTGGAGTCCGGCACCGGCAATGCATCCATCATGATTTTGTTACAGGTGTCGCAGGCGCTGGACTGCGAAATCACCGATTTATTGTCAAGCTTCAATGTGAAGCAACCTCAGCTTCAGGCAATTCATCAGTTATTGGTGGATAAAACCGACAGCGAGTTGACGTTAATTCACAGCTATTTGTCTCAGTTGTTGAGTGCCAAAACCAAACTCAAACAACGCAAAGTCGCTTTGGTAGGTTTGCGCGGGGCGGGCAAATCCACCATCGGCCAGCGAATCGCCAACGAGTTGCAACTTCATTTTGTAGAACTCAGCCGTGACATCGAAAAGCTGGCGGGATGCAAAACCCACGAGATACACAGTTTGTATGGGCCATTGGCTTACCAGCGCTATCAATTGCGAGCTTTGGACAACGCCCTGGCGAGTGAATTACCAGCCATCATCGCCACGACGGGTGGCATTGTCATGGACTTACAGGCATGGGAAAAATTACAAGCGAATTGCTTGACCATTTGGCTGCAAGCAAAGCCGGAAGACCACTTGAATCGCGTCATGGCGCAAGGCGATATGCGACCCATGGCTGGCAGTAGCCAAGCACTTGAAGACCTCAAACATATCTTGGACGAAAGAACGCCCATGTATTCGCAGGCGCACCAATCGTTTGACACCAGCGCCCTCAATTTGAAAGAAGCCGTCAAACGTTTGTCACAGGATTTGAAGTACGCCATGAAATTGGCGTGAAGACGCAGACCACAGAAAGACCGATGTATGAGCCAAACTTTTTCAGTGAATTACGAAACACAACCCGATCAATACCGCCACTGGTCTTGGCGTATAGAAGGGGAAATTGCTACGTTGTCAATCGACATTCAGGAAGACGGTGGCATAGTGCCAGGCTACAAGCTCAAACTCAATTCATACGATTTGGGTGTGGACATTGAGCTCAATGATGCTGTGCAACGCTTGCGCTTTGAACACCCAGAAGTCAAAACCGTGGTGATCACGAGTTTGAAAGACCGTATTTTTTGCTCCGGCGCCAACATTTTCATGTTGGGTTTGTCGACCCATGCATGGAAGGTCAACTTTTGCAAATTCACCTACGAAACCCGCAACGGTTTGGAAGACAGCAGTCGCCATGGCGGATTGAAATTTTTGGCCGCCGTCAACGGTGCGTGTGCAGGCGGTGGCTATGAATTGGCTTTGGCCTGTGACGACATCGTGTTGGTCGATGACCGGTCCAGCAGCGTCTCGCTGCCGGAAGTTCCGTTGCTGGGTGTGTTGCCGGGTACCGGCGGGTTGACCCGCGTGACCGATAAGCGCCATGTGCGACATGATCATGCGGATGTGTTTTGCACCAGCGTCGAAGGTGTGCGCGGTCAGCGCGCGGTGGATTGGCGTTTGGTGGATGCGATTGCCAAGCCCGCGCAGTTCAGTGCCACGGTCGCAGAACGTGCTGTAGTACTGGCAGCAAAAAGCGAACGGCCTGGCAAGGCGAGTGCCGGCGAAGGTGTCAAGCTGAACCCATTGCAAAAATCCCGGACACCGAACGGTTGGGTTTACGAATATGTGCATGTTGTCATTGACCGCGACAAACGCACCGCGACTTTGTCTGTGTCTGCGCCCAAATCGCCTGTGCCTGATACGTTGACAGCCATTCAAGCAGCGGGAGACCGTTGGTACCCGTTGCAAATGGCGCGTGAGTTGGACGATGCGGTGTTGAGCTTGCGCACTAACGAACTCGACATCGGCACATGGTTGCTTAAAACCGAAGGAAATGCGCAATGGGCGTTGCAATCGGATGCAGTGTTGGTGCAGCACCAACAGCATTGGTTGGTGCGCGAAACCATTGGCTTGTTGCGTCGCACGCTGGCGCGTTTGGATGTGTCTTCGCGGTCGTTGTTTGCGTCGATCGACCAAGGGTCTTGCTTTGCTGGCACTTTGGCTGAACTGGCGCTGGCTGCGGACCGCAGTTACATGTTGACCTTACCGGACGATCCTTCCTCAGCTCCCCATGTGTATTTGAGTGAACTCAATTTGGGTTACTTTCCGATGGTCAATCAGCAGTCGCGTTTGCAGCGTCGCTTTTATGAAGAGCAAGCGCCGATGCAAGCCGTGCGCGATGTGGTGGGTCAAGCGTTGAACGCGGAACAAGCCGTTGCCTTGGGCCTGGTCACTGCCGCGCCTGATGACATCGACTGGGCCGACGAAATTCGCATCGCTATCGAGGAACGCGCATCCATGTCACCGGACTCGCTCACGGGCTTGGAAGCCAATTTGCGCTTCAGTCAAAAAGAGTCGATGGAGACGCGTATCTTCGGCCGCTTGTCAGCCTGGCAAAACTGGATATTCAATCGCCCCAATGCCGTGGGCGACAAAGGCGCTTTGAAGGTGTATGGCAAGGGCGAAAAAGCCGCCTTTGACATGAACCGCGTCTGATTAATTTTTCTCTCTAAACACTCTGGAGTAAGTCATGTCAGCCATCAATTACAGCGAAAAAATTCCCAACAACGTGGACTTGGCCAGCGACCGCAGCTTGCAACGTGCGCTCGAGCAATGGCAACCCAACTTCATCAGTTGGTGGGACGACATGGGTCCCGAGGGCACAACAGACAACGAGGTGTATTTGCGCACCGCTGTCAGTGTAGACCCGCAGGGTTGGGCGCAGTTCGGTCACGTGAAGATGCGCGATTACCGTTGGGGCATTTTTCTGAACCAGGGTGAAGCCGATCGCACCATCCATTTCGGTGACCACAAAGGCGAAAAAGCCTGGCAAGACGTGCCCGGCGAGCACCGCGCAAATCTGCGTCGCATCATCGTCACACAAGGCGACACCGAGCCCGCATCGGTGGAACAACAGCGCCATTTGGGCCTGACCGCGCCGAGCATGTACGACTTGCGCAACCTGTTTCAAATCAATGTGGAAGAGGGCCGCCATTTGTGGGCCATGGTGTATTTGTTGCACAAGCATTTCGGACGCGATGGCCGCGAAGAGGCCGAGGCTTTGCTCGAGCGACGCAGTGGCCAAGAGGACAACCCACGCATCTTGCAAGCGTTCAATGAAGAAACACCCGATTGGCTGAGCTTTTTCATGTTCACCTATTTCACCGATCGCGATGGCAAGTTTCAGTTGTGCGCGCTGGCTGAAAGCAGTTTTGACCCACTGGCTCGCACCACCAAATTCATGCTGACCGAAGAGGCGCACCACATGTTTGTGGGCGAATCAGGCATCAGTCGTGTGATTCAACGCACCTGTG
>JBJTXF010000351.1:0-3280 GCA_046082145.1 Limnohabitans sp.
GCCTTGGCAACCGTTGGTGAAGGGTGCACCGTTATCATGCGACACATGAACAAACCGCCGTTATCGCCACCCGCCAACGGGCATACCATGCATGTTTTTTGCCTGTGCGCGCAATGGTGCGGAACTTGTCGTGAATACCAGCCCATTTTTGAGCAATTGGCAGCGCAAATGCCCGAAGCACGGTTTGTGTGGGTGGATATTGAGACACAAGATGACTTGCTTGGCGATCTCGATATTGAAAATTTTCCAACGCTTTTGATTGCCGATGCCCAAGGCCGGGCCAGGTTTGCCGGAACGGTGTTGCCGCACGCGGAGACTTTGCAGCGCATGTGCCAAGCGGCATTGGCCGGAGATTTTCCATTGGTAAGTGACCCCGTTTGGCAGAACGCCACGCCTGAGTTGATGCGGTTGGGGTAATTTGGGAAATTGGGGTCAGGTTCCAATTAATTCCCATTAATTGGAACCTGACCCCAATTTCTGACCCCAATTTCCACACCAAGCCCAAACTCCTGCAGCAACGCATTCAATCGGTCAGCAGACGATTGCTTTCGTTGCCCAGTAAATTTCGCGAGTACCAATTCGTTTTTCATGCTGTGTTCCCAACCCACCAATTCGGTCACGGTCACTTGGTAGCCATTCGCTTCTAAATACAAACAGCGCAGCACGTTGGTGAGCTGGCTGCCGATCTCGCGCGTATGCAGTGGATGCCGCCACAACTCGGCCAACGGTGTGCGCGACAGATTCAGCGCTTTGTTTTGATTCAACAACCGCGCCAGCTCGGCCTGACAACAAGGCACCAGCACCATGTGCTTCGCCTGCTTTTGCAAACCAAAAGCGATGGCGTCATCGGTTGCGGTGTCGCAAGCGTGCAGCGCAGTGACTACATCGATTTGCGCGGGCAAGGTTTGGCTGTGCGCCGATTCAGCCACGCTGAGGTTGAGAAACTGCATGCGCTCAAAGCCTAATTGCCGCGCCAGCGCGGTGGAGTTCGCCACCAATTCGGGCCGCGTTTCGATGCCGTAAATCTGACCATGCCCCAAGGCCTTGAAAAACAGGTCGTAAATGATGAAGCCCAAATACGATTTGCCCGCGCCGTGATCCGCCAATGTGGGACCGCTATCGCTAGCGGGTAAAGAAAGAAGAATTTTTTCAATGAACTGATACAGGTGATTGACCTGCTTGAGCTTGCGGCGCGAATCCTGGTTGATCTTCCCTTCGCGCGTGAGGATGTGCAGCTCTTTCAACAACGCCAGCGACTGACCGGGGCGCAGGTCGAGTTGATCGCTAGCAGTTTGGACCTTGGGGGCGGTGTGTTTGGGTTGGGGCATGGGTAGATTGTGCCCTTGAGTATTTCAATTCGGCGAGTCGTCGCCTGACTCTTCAGATAAACGCGATTCATAGTCTTGCCCAACATAAAAAATACCGACGATCTAAACAAGACCTTTTTCAACTGCAAACGCAATGACAGCACGTTTTTTTTAATTAGTGACACGCAATCTGGGACGGACATCATCACGGGCCGTGCCACGAAGAGGAAATATGCAGAGGCTTTCACAATAATTAACGATGGCTTCGGTGTACCCCAGTGCTATTTCTGGTGAAGCTTCGAAAGCAATGTATTGGTACAAATCGGCCAGTTGCTCCATCGCCACGGGCGAGAACATTACGTGATACTTCATCTCATTTTGGCATTCTCAGAAGCAAGACGTTCACGTACTTGATCAGCAGTAACTGCACGCGATGGATTGGACTTGAGTACGTCATAAGCCACACCAACTTCATTTTGTAACCAACTCTCTATGGCACGATCATGGTTCAAAAGTGCTCGAAGCCCTTCGCGAATGACTTCGCTTTCGGTTGCATATTCACCAGATCGCACCTTTGTTTTGATAGCCTCGGCCATCTCGTTTGGCAATGTGATGCTGAGTTGTTGAGTGGTTCGCATATCGGGCTCTATCTGGATAGGATTTAATCATACCCAATAGGCTGGAATTTATATGCTGTCCGCAATCCAAGATGTTTAATGCGGCATTTGCTGATTCAGGTTGAAACAACCATGTATTTTCTCCATCCCTTGGAGAAATTACATGGTTAATTTGTGCTTCTAGCCAATTTTCAGTAATTTTTGAAACTAGTCCGCAACACGCATTAACACCGGGTCACGCAACATATCCTTAGTCCATGCTGGATTGTTCAAGTCGTTGACTTCGCCGAGGTTTTCATTGGCAAATTGGCGGTAGCAGCTGACTTTTCAACTCGCGAATCAATTGCAATGGATGCAGCCAGGTAAGCATCATCGGTTTCATGAAAATTGAACTCAAACTCTGCCTCGGTTTTTGCGTGAAAAGCAATGATGTCATCAATACCCAGCACACGGCCAACAATGACTTGATCTTCTGAGTCGAATTGCATGCTGGCGGTGTAGCCCTTATAGTGAATGGTGTTGCTCATGGCTTAACTCCTGTTCTTTCTATGAAATCTCTAACGGCTAATAAGCGATATCGCAAAGCTTCTTTACCTGGATGGGGTCTGTGCAAAGTCATTTTTCTACCGCTCAACTCAAAAGTGACAGAAGAACCTGCACCCTCAACCACATTGCAACCCAGAGCTTCTAGCATCGACTCTCTGGTTAAGTGGTGATTTATTTGTCGTTTTTGCCTGGTTAAAAGAACTACTTATTTGAAGCAACCCTCTGGCGGGCTGCCAGCAGCACTGCCAACGTCGCTTTAGCATCTTCGAGCGCTCGGTGCTTTGGCGCCTCAGCTCCTACATGCTCTGCCAGCATGACTAACTTGTATGAGTCAAGTGACGGCCAAGCTTGTTTCGCTAACGGCAGTGTGTCATGGACTGGATTAATCCACTTAACATTGGCTTGGATTGCGGCCTTCTTGATGAACCCTTCGTCGAAGGGTGCATTGTGGAAGAAGACCGGATGAGTACCCACAAACTGTACAAATTCTTTCATTGCATCATTAGGGGAACGACCCTTGCGGTCAATGACTGCCTGGGTGATTCCAGTTAGCCGGGTTATTGCAGCTGGAACGAGCCGTGAAGGACGCACTAGCGTTGAGAACTCTCCAGCAATATGACCTTTCGGTGTGACCAGTATCGCGGCGAACTCGATCACTTCATCTGTTTCAGGGTTTAGGCCAGTAGTTTCAAGGTCGGCCACGACGAATGGTTGATGGGTTGCTGCCCAAGCTTGGTCGAGTACTTTTGCGCGTTCAGCCAAATAGCCCTGCCTTTTGGCGACGTGTTCTTGCCATTCCTTATGGGAACC
>JBJTXF010000352.1:0-5725 GCA_046082145.1 Limnohabitans sp.
AGCGAGCAAAACAATGCAGAAGTACAGCACCATCCTCTGTTTCACGGACAGATAGCGAAGGTGTAGTGTCCTTGTGGGATGGACAACAAGCTGACCATTGACCAACTTGACGTTGTCGCACCTTATCAAGCCTAGAGAGTACCAATTCAATAGGAGTCAATTTCATGACTCCACACCTATGGATTGAGCCTCAAACCACGTCATATTTAGTGTGCGGTCTTTGACTTCAAATGTGATTTCGTATCCATGCCCCACCTTGTATTTTCGTGAGACGCTTGTGTTATTGATCATGGTGGTTTCTCCAATAATGTTTAGGGAAACCGAAGTGGCAAGCAACGCCCAACTGGGTTAAAATTTCAAGTGTTATAGGTTGAAGTTTTAGACCGAGGTTGGCAATGCTGATGCCGCCTCGGCTTTTACTTTTGGGGCTGATTAATTAGTGCTTGAATTTCAGACTCTCGCCATACGCAAACCCTTGGTGAAAGCTTGATGCCCTTTGGGTAAATACCGTTCTTTATGCCTGCATACCAAGCAGTCTTGCAGACAGGTACAAGTGCCGGTATTGGCGGTTTAGCCTTGGTGTTACCAAGTATTTGAGGGAGTCTCAAGAATTTGTCAGACATATTCGTCCTCCATATTGGGGGACGTGTCGTTCGGTAGTTTAGACAAGCCCCAGTTGAAGAAAAATGACGCATATCAATAAATTGACGCTTATCAAGTTTCATAACGAGGCCATTGCTATGGTTATCGCGGTATGTGCCTTAAGTTTAAGAGGTAACCTTTCGGTTTGTCAACACACTACAGTTAGAGTTTGATATCAGTCATCCATTAGGTTTAGCGTCAAACACTACGCCTAATTGGTGTCACGGTAGCCTCATCACGGGCTTTGCCGCAGTAATCAGCCCACGTTTGCATCAGTGGGATGCGCTTATCAAAAACTGTCCCCCGTTGATATGAAGATTCGACTGCATCTGGTAGTTTGTGCGCTAGGGCGAATTCGATTACCTCACGGGGAAAGGAGTGGGAAACGGACTCAGCCCCCCACATACGGAAAGTTGACCTGAATCCGTGTGAAGTGATTCTTCTGTTGTCCTCTTTAGGGTCAATCCAGCCCTTGCCACCTGATTTGATATTGGCTTCATGCATTCGTTTTAAGACTGCGGTGAGACTCATGTCAGACAGTGGTTTGCCATAAGTTGATCCTGTAAAAACATACTTATCTACCCTAGGCATTTTTGAAATCAAAGCCATGGCTTCTGTGGACAAAGGAACATGGTGCTCAATTCCTGCCTTCATCCTTATGGCTGGTATTACCCAAACACCAGCTTTGAGGTCAATCTCTTCCCACCTCGCCTCTAATGTTTCGCTGGTGCGTGTTGCGGTCAAAATAAGAAATTCAAGCGCACGTGAAGCAATTCCATCTTGTTGGCGCAATGCGGTCATAAATTGACCAACTTCTTTCCATGGCAAGGAAGGCTGATGCTTCACCGGTTTAATCTTGTTAGGTGCGGCTAGTAGATTCTCTAAGTGACCTCGCCAGCGAGCTGGGTTTTCACCTTGGCGGTATCCGCTTGTGGTTGCCCAACCCAAGACACTTTCAATACGACCACGCAACCTTTTGGCGGTCTCAGTTTTTTCAGCCCATAAAGGGTTTAAGACTTTCATCACCAGCCCTAAATCAATCTCGGCAACAGGTAAGGAACCAAAGACAGGACTGGCGTAGGTGGCAAGGGTTGTTTCCCATTGACCAGCGTGCTTGGCGTTTTTCCAGCTATTTCTATGAGCAGCAATGTACTGGGCAGCGCACTCATCAAACGTCATCATCTTGGCTCGAGCCAGCACTTCAGCTTCTCTAGCTTGTTCACGGACAGTTATGGGGTCAAGCCCATTTACCAGCATCAAACGCTGTTCCTTAGCTTTTAAACGTGCCTCAGCAAGGCTGATTGTGTGTACTGCACCCAAGCCCATCTCACGCTGCTTGCCTTTGATGGTGAATCTAAAAATCCAACTTTTGGAGCTGGATACAGACACCTGCAAATACAGCCCGTTGCCGTCAGAGTAATAGCCCGGCTTAGTGGCTTTTGCCACCATCAAAGGGTTGAGTTTGTCGACAATTCTTGCCATTGGTGATCCTTATCTACCCACATTCCTACCCACATTTGCTGAGTGGATTCTAATGATATTTAAAGAGCAATAGCAAACTATCTTTGTGATTAAGTGATTGATTAAATTGAAGTTTTAATATCCTAAAACTATTTATCGGATCAGTGGTGGTAGGATGTGAATTCCGCCATTCCCTTTTGTTGTTATGCGTTTGCGGTGTTGTGGCTGACCACGGGCTTGTCGTCCATATTGAATGCCACCTCACCTTTGTTTGGTGCTTTGATTGCTTGGATATGGTTGGGAGAGCGGCCTGGCCATTGGCGATTGCTGGGTTTGGGCCTGGGTTTTGTGGGCGTGGGTTGGCTGGCGGCAGGCATGCCTGGCGGCTTGTCGTTTTCAGGCCAAGCCAACGCTTGGGCAGTGCTGGCCTGTTTATTGGCGACCACTTGCTATGGCTTGGGTACGGCGTATTCGCAGCGCTATTTGCCATCGGTGCCTGCACTGACCATGGCAACTGGCAGTTTGTTGGGGGCTTGTGTGGTGTTGGCGTTACCGGGGTTGATGTTTTGGCCGCAACAGTGGCCTGACAGTTCGGCTTGGTTGGGCTTGTTGATGGTGGGTGCACTGTGCACAGGCGTAGCTTACGTGCTGTATTTCCGTTTGGTTGCGAAAACAGGTGGGGCCCGAACTTTGAGTGTGACGTATGTGATTCCGCTGGTGGCGAATCTGATCGGGGTTGTGCTCTTAGACGAAACGATCACCTGGCAAATGCTCTGGTATGGGGTGTTGATTTTGATAGGTACGGCATTGGCAAATGGGTTATTGCCTGTGAGGCGCAAGAGCTAAGTGGTTGTTTGGCGGTCTGTGTTGCAGGTGTTATATGAAGTCCTTGGCATGGCATCCCGTTTCAAGTTACTTAAAGTCATTGGCATGGCCGCCCGCGCCGGTATGTATCGCTGCGCTTTCGCTCGCAAAATCATACCCGCACAGACGGCCCGACTGATATTTTGAGTAAACGTGCAACTTATTTCATCGTGACTGCTTTGTTTGACTGAAACAGTACGCGCGGATGACCGACATGGCGGTCGGGCCGACGCGAGCATTGCAGCTTGCTGCAGTGAGCGGCGACCGAGCCGGCATGGCGTGAGTAACTTAGATCAAACCGTGTGAAAAACGCAAAGCCAAACGGTTCAAATAGGTGCCCGACTCCGCCAACGCCGACAACACATTGAAATGGTGCAACCCTGGCAGGGCTTCGCAAACAGGCACATAGGCCTTGCCCCACGCCTGCTGAATCAAGGCATGGTGGCGAATAAATTCTTCACTTTCCAGAGCGCCCACCACGCTCCACAGTTTGCCGTGAGAAGGCGTAGGCATCCAAGCGGGACTGCAACGCAAAACCTGCGCATCGTCAAGCCGCAAGTCCGACTGCAACATCGGCGAACGCATGACCGAATCCAATTCAAACAAACCCGACACTGACAGCCCCGACTTCACCAGATCGGCGGGTAAATCAGTGGCATGGCGTTGCCATTGGCAAGCCATCATCATGGCGGCCAAATGCCCACCCGCAGAATGCCCCACCACATGGATACGGTTGGGGTCACCTCCCCACTCGCGTATGTAACGCCAGACCCAAGTCAGCGCTTTGACCATTTGCATGACGATGTCAGGAATGCTGACCGCAGGGCACAACGCGTAGTTGGGCACGACGACGCAAACGCCTTCGCGGGTGAAGGATGGCGCGATAAAAGAATGGTCGGATTTGTCTAAAGCTCGCCAATATCCCCCATGCAAAAACACCATCACAGGTGCATTCGCCACATGGGCGGGAAATATGTCTAAGGTTTGGCTCGGGCCATTGCCGTAACTGATATCGGTCAAACCGCCCAATTGTTCGCGCGCCAGAATGGATTGTTCAGTCCAACCACGCAAATGATCGGCGAAATCGGGAACCAGCGCCCGGTTGTTGTACATGCGGTCATACCATTCAGGCGCTTGCCGCATATGCACTCGCGCGTGTTATTTGCTGGTTTGGGCTTGTCGAATGGCCGAATTGGCCTCGGCACCTGGACTAGCTGTTGCACCACCGACGGGATTCTGAATCACCAAACCCAATAAACGGGCACCGTGTTCAACAGCAATGGAGCCATAAGAAATATCACCATGAACCACAGAATCTTTGTGGAATTCCACCCGTTCAGACGCGTAAATATTGCCTTCGACCTTGCCAGCCACCATGACACGATGGGCGGTCACATCCCCTGACACTTCTCCACTTGGACCAATGGCAACCGTCACTTTACTTTCTTTGCCAGTCTCGATATTTCCAACGACCTTGCCATCGATACGCACACTGTCAACCAACACAAGGCGTCCATAAATTTGCGTGGTACGTCCGATCAATGTTTCAAAACGCTCCTGCGAACTGGCCAAGGGTTTGTCACGCAATTTTTCAAACATGCTTATCTCCGAGATTGGTCAACTTGCATTCAGCGGAAGCACTTGAATAGGGTTGATCACCCTGTCGCGAATAAAGACTTCGTAATGCAAATGCGGGCCAGTCGATCGCCCGGTGCTGCCGACTTCGCACAAAATACCACCACGCTCGACCACATCACCCACTTGGGCAATGCGTTTGCTCAAATGCGCATAACGGGTGGCAAACCCCTCGGCATGCTGTACTTCAATCACATTGCCATAGCCAGAATCCCACTCCGAGCGGGTGACCTTGCCTTTGGCAGTGGCAACCACCGCAGTGCCCGTGCTGGCTGTGAAGTCCAGACCTTCATGCATGGCCAAACCGCCTGTGAAAGGATCGTTGCGAATACCGAAACCGCTACTCACTTTGAAGTCACCTCGAACAGGCAAACCCGTAGGTAAGGTGTGCAACCAATCGAGCTGCTTTTCCCAATTGCTGCGCAATTCCAGCACGGCTTGCTGGGTTTGCAAAAACTCTTGCAGGGTTTGGTCAAACTCTATGCCCAAAGGTTGGCGGAACAAACTGGAAAAAGGCTTGGGTGCCACCAACGGGCCGCCTTTGTTGTCATCACGTCGGTTGATTTTGTCTCGCACCACATTGGGCGTGGCCATTTCCATGAAACGGTTTTTCATGGTCTCGAGTTGGCGAATTTCATTGACCGTGTTGTGCATGGATTCGCGCAACTGACTCAAGTGGTCACGGTAAACAGACTCCATGCGTTTTTGCTCGGCTTCGGTGGTGACACCGCCGATGCTTCGGGCCAGGTCGGGGTTGTATTCCACTGCGATTTTGAATCCTACGAAATGCAGCAAGAAACCAGCAGTGACCAAAAACAGTCCGGCCACGACCGCTGCGGTCAATACCGTGCGGGTGGTGATGGAAATGGTCCTGACGTTACCGGTCGGCCCTGAAAGCCACATCAACTGCATGAGTCATCCTGAGAAAAAGCCCTTTAAGAAAACAGGGATCGTCATTCTATGCAGTTAGCTAAAGGGCGCAAAGCACTAAAAACGGTAAAAAATCATATTAAGCATCGCAAATTTTTTTATTGTTAATTCAAAAGAATTCAATAGATTGATGAAAGATAGTGGCCTAGAAAAAACAAACTGCCTAGATTGGCTGCCCAAGCCCAGAAAAACC
>JBJTXF010000353.1:0-8209 GCA_046082145.1 Limnohabitans sp.
CACAAAACCAACTTGTTATTCATCAAAATGTCACAGAAAGACCCTACGTTATCGCCTTTGATTGAAAAGTCAACAATGACACCGCATAAACCATTGAATGTGCTGTTCTTATGCACACATAACTCCGCCCGAAGCATATTGGCTGAAGCCTTGCTCAACCATTTGGGCAATGGGAGATTCCGAGCATATTCAGCAGGCAGCAGTCCGCGCGATCACCAACAACCCAACTCACTCGCTTTGGAAATTCTGCGAAAGGAAGGCATCTCTACTGAAGGACTGCAGAGCAAAAGCTGGAATGTGTTTGCGTTGCCAGATGCGCCGCAGATGGATTTGGTCATCACCGTGTGCGACAACGCGGCGGGGGAAGTCTGTCCGTATTGGCCGGGGCAACCCGCCACGGCACATTGGGGTTATGCCGACCCATCTGAAGGCGATGGTTCGCAAGATGAAAAACGCATCGCATTTCTGAAAACGATGCACATGATTCGCAGAAGACTGGAGTTATTCATCAGCTTACCTGCTACAAGTCTGGAGGGGCTCGCTCTGGAAAAAACAGCCAGAGGTTTGGCATCAACATGAAGACATGGCAGCGTCTGTTGGCTGAAGGCCTAGGCACTGCTGCCTTGTTGTGTGTGGTGATTGGTTCAGGCATCATGGCCGAGGAACTGGCGCAAGGCAACGCTGCTGTTGCCCTTTTGGCTAATACCTTGGCAACCGTATTTGCTTTGTATGTATTGATTCAATGTTTAGGGCCTATCAGCGGTGCCCATTTCAACCCTCTGGTAACAGCTTTCATGGCGTGGCGAGATCACTGGCCATTGTTGGTCACACTGGCCTATGTAATGTCGCAACTGGCGGGTGCTGTTTGTGGCGCATGGTTGGCGCATGCCATGTTTGGTCTGGAATTGTTTCAATGGTCAGACAAAGTCAGAACCGGCGAAGGCCAATGGTTGTCTGAAGGAGTGGCGACTGCAGGCTTGTTGTCGGTGATACTGCTTTCACCTGCGCAAAAAGTGGCCAGCTTGGTAGCTACCTACATAGGCGCTGCGTATTGGTTTACCTCGAGTACCTCTTTTGCCAATCCTGCCGCCGTGTTTGGGCGAATGATGAGCAACTCGTTTGCGGGCATTGCTCCAGAGAATGCTTTGGGTTTTGTATTGGCAGAATTATTAGGAATGGCTTTGGTGTTAGTGATTTATAATGTATTCAACATACGTCAGTAGTTTTTTCATGAGCATGCCCATGTCAATCCCTGTGAGCGTATGTTGACTTCATTTTCCCAATTGGTTATGAATATCACTTGTTTCAAACCATTGTGTGATTCATTCGTACAAACCGCGAATTGTCTGCGTGGTTTGGTTGTTGTCATGGTGTGTGTCTGTGGTTTAAACAGTGTTCATGCAGTTGTCAGCAGCGACATGCTGTTGCATATAGTTGAACAATGCATAAATACAAACAGCGCAGACTATTGCGATAAATGCCTCGCACCGCAAGCGACTGCCATGTGCCCTGGCAAAGCAACTTGTCGAGCCACCAGTGATATTTGGCACGAAAACTCTGACTTTGTGGCAATGCGAGATATCAAAATGTGTGGCTGCCCCGTGCAGTTTTTACACGGCTTGGTTTTGCCAAAGTCGCGGGTCACTGGCGTTGAGGATGCCCAGCGTCCCGAAGCCATTTGGCAGTTTGCATGGGAAATGGCGACTGAAAGAATTCCTCAAAATGACATTGCACTGGTAGTCAATCCGAAAGCCAGGCGATCACAAAACCAATTGCATGTCCATCTCGTCAGGCTAAAACCTGAATATCAAGGTAAAAATTTCGAGGGTGTCACATTGCATACACAAAATTTGACTAAGGTATGGGAATTGTCAGCAGGTTTAGCCCATGCAAATGCCATGCAGGATTACGGAGTGCTGGTCACATCTGGCAGTAAAGGTGGTTATGTCATAGTGCTGACAGCGCAAAGCCCTGAAGCACTGTTCACTCAAGCCTATTGCACGCCTTGAATATTTTTTTCAACCATTGGAACACAGGGACTGAGTATGGAGATGACACAAAACCCTTTGGATAAATTTAAACATTCGTTGGAGCAGCAGGGATTTATTTCGCCGATGCTGACCACATTGGCCCCCCATGAAAAATTACAACGGCATTCAAGCAACCAAGAAATATGCGGCGTGGTGTTGGATGGGGAATTGAAACTTGTCACCAATGTACACAACACAACTTATACCAAGCATGACATTTTTTTTATAGACGGTAGCGGGAGTTTTGAAATTCATTGCGGTTCTAACGGGGCGCAATACTTGTTTTCGTTCAAAAATAGCCCCCACAAAGCATGCTGAAAATTATCCTTACCGCACTGCTCGTTTTCAAAACGGTGTGGGTATGGGCTTCGGAATCGGCTGTGCATTTGGGGCCGCGCCCATTTTTTCTCGTCTCTCAAATGCGGACATCTCCTTTAAAAACTCAATTACAGCAATGCAGCAATGGTCCCTTTCGTAAAACCCACTTTACGATTGGTCACCGTGGTGTCGCACTGATGTTTCCTGAGCATACGCGGGAGTCCTACGAGGCGGCGGTGCTCATGGGCGCTGGTGTGATTGAGTGCGATGTCACATTTACCAAAGACAAAGAATTGGTTTGCCGCCATGCACAAAATGATTTGCATACGTCCACCAATATTTTGTTAACGCCGCTGGCTGAGAAATGCACTAAACCATTTCAACCCTACAACCCGAACACACAAACACCCGCCAGCGCAGAATGCAGAACCAGCGATATCACCTTGGCAGAATTCAAAACCTTGCGCGGAAAAATGGATGGGTTTAATCCCATGGCGAAGACAGTTCAGGAATATGTCGCTTGCACGCCAACTTGGCGAACCGATCTATATGCTAGTCCGACTAGTGGCACTTTGATGAGCCACAAAGAAAGTATTGCGCTGTTTAAGCAATTGGGCGTGAAGATGACGCCTGAACTCAAGGAGGCTTCCGTTGCCATGCCTTTTGAAGGATTCACGCAACAGCAATATGCGCAACAAATGATAGAAGAATACAAATCAGCGGGTGTCATGCCCAGCGACGTTTTTGTACAGTCATTCTCCGAAGAGGATATTTTGTATTGGCTCCGCAACGAGCCAGATTTTGCCAAGCAGGCAGTATTTTTAGATGGGACTGTCACAGCTAACGATCAACCAACATTAGCAACCCTCAAGATGTACAAAGCCAACGGTATCCAAATTGTTGCCCCACCCATCTTTGCTCTGTTGACCGTCGAAAACGAAAAATCGTACCTTCTGAGTACGCCAAAAATTTAAAGAAAGCCGGCTTAGACATCCTCACCTGGTCGCTGGAGCGTTCTGGTGTCATGGCCAGTCAACAGGGCGGTTGGTATTTTCAGTCAGTAAACCAGGCCATACATAACGAGGGCGATATTTTGGTCGTGTTGGATGTATTGGCCAAAGAGGTTGGCATTCGCGGAATTTTTTCGGATTGGCCCGCTACTGTGACGTACTACGCCAACTGTATGGGTTTGGAGTGAATCCATTCATTTTATTTTTTAAATTGACCGCATATCAGGAGTATGAGTTTGGAAAACATAAACCCACTTGATACTGAGCAGATAAGAAAAATTCGGGAGGATCTTCTCGACTCAATTGACGAAGAACTCGAGATGAATTTAGATGATGGTGCGAACGAAAACAGTCCATTCGCCAGCGACGAAGAAAAGCGGGCCAGAGCAGTGTATTTTCGAGAGCTGTTGCGGTTACAAGGTGAGTTGGTCAAACTACAAGATTGGGTCGTCGCCACCAGACAAAAGGTAGTGATTCTTTTTGAAGGCCGTGATGCAGCTGGCAAAGGAGGAGTCATCAAGCGCATTACCCAAAGACTCAATCCCAGGGTGTGCAGGGTTACTGCGTTGCCTGCACCCAATGACCGCGAACGTACACAGTGGTATTTTCAGCGCTATGTCACCCACTTACCCGCGGCTGGCGAGATTGTTTTGTTTGATCGCAGTTGGTACAACCGTGCAGGTGTCGAGCGGGTCATGGGATTTTGCTCAGAAGTCGAATATGAAGAATTTTTTCGCACTGTTCCTGAGTTTGAAAAAATGCTCGTGCGAAGCGGTATCACACTGTTAAAGTATTGGTTTTCCATCACAGACGATGAACAGCATGCCCGATATTTAGGTCGAATCCACGATCCATTGAAGCAATGGAAACTCAGCCCAATGGATCTGGAAAGTCGTCGTCGGTGGGAAGATTACACACGCGCAAAAGAAACCATGCTTGAGCGAACCCATATTCCTGAAGCACCTTGGTGGGTGGTGCAAGCCGTTGACAAAAAACGCGCAAGGCTCAATTGCATTGATCATTTGCTATCTCAATTCAACTACCACGAGATTGCGCACGAGGACATTGCTCTGCCTGCACGGGTGCGTAACCCGGATTACATACGTCATCCGGTGCCTGCACAAATGATGGTTCCTGAGAAATATTGATTCAACGGATAGTATGTTTTGGGTTCAAACACATACAAGCGTTGGCACATTCCTCAAAGCATGTCAGGGGATTGAACAGTGACCAGATTCACCTGAAGAGTCTCTTCGCTCAAAATTTTGCTGCGCAGCCACCATACAGCGCACTTTTTGACAGTAAGTGGATGCGCTTGAATTTGTAGCAATTCTGAGATCAACTGCCCTATGAGCGGCTGATGTGACACGATCAGAACAGTTTGCTTGTTATGGGGCCAGTTGACCACTTTCAATACTTCATTGGTAGCCTCTTTTGTGGGCCTCTTGCGCAACAGCGTTTTCAAAGTCAGTCACAAAGGTCAAAGCCTTTTTGACTTTGCCTTTCAAATAAGCAGACAAGGACCAATACGGCAATCCCATCTTGGCGCGCAAGCGATTGAAATGGCGATTTAAACGCAGTGTTAACTCATACAAACTGTCGCCCACATACGCCAACCACTTGGCATATTGAACCACCGCATCAAAATAGTCACCATGTATCAGCCAAAGCTTTCTTCCGTCAGCGAGTGTGTGCGAATATTCTTCGCTGACTTCAATGCCACCAAAATGGTGTTCGACAAAATGTCTGGCGAATTCATCGTGGTTGCCCGGTATGTAAACCACTTTGCAACCTTTGCGAACGCGTTTCAATAGTTTTTGAACCACGTCATTGTGAGTTTGAGGCCAATACCATTTGCGGCGCAATTGCCAACCATCCACAATGTCGCCAATCAAGTACAAAGAATCGCTGGTGTGTGACTTTAAAAAATCGAGCAATGCATCTGCCTGACAGCCCGGAGTTCCTAAATGCAGGTCAGAAATAAATACGGCTCTGTAATGCATATATTTCCTGTGAATGGTGAACGCGGGCAACATGCACGCTGCGCATGCCTGCCATATACAAAGCATAAATTCGTCATGTGACCAATTGATGAAATTGGCGTTAGCATTGGTTTCATTGTTTAGTCCACCCGAAATATTCATGATTGTCAAACAAATTTGGACAGCCAATCCTTATCGAAATTTCAATTACATGGTGGCTTGTTCGCAAACCGGTGAAGCATTGGCGATAGATCCATTAGACAGTGCGCGTTGTTTGCAAACCGCCAAAGACGAAGGTTGGGAGATCACCCAAATCTTGAATACCCACGAACACTTTGACCATATCGGCGGTAACCAAGCGGTTGTCGAAGCCACGGGCGCGAAAGTATTGGCCCATGCCAAAGCAGCGTCAGCTATCCCCGGCATGTTTCGTGGCTTGATCGCGGGTGATGTGATCAAGGTGGGAAAAACGGCAGAACTCGAAGTGCTAGATACGCCAGGTCACACCATGTGCCATGTGTGTTTGTTGGCGCATGCCGATCAGCCTGCTTTGTTTTCAGGTGACACCTTGTTCAATGCCGGTGCGGGCAATTGCCACAACGGTGGCAATGTCAAAGCTTTGTTTCAAACATTCAGCCAACAATTGAATCGATTGCCTGAAAACACCCGAATCTTTCCAGGCCACGATTACATCGAAAACAACTTGCGCTTCACGCTGAACCGCGAACCGGACAACCGAACCGCTGCCGATTTATTGCAACAGGTCAGCGACCAAGATGTGAACCATGCGCTTGTCACCACCTTGAAAACCGAGCGTGAGATCAATACCTTTTTCAGAGGGGATCAACCAGGTGTGAAAGCGCAATTGCGCGTCGATTTCCCCGATCTACCTGCTGATCTGGACGAGGAAACGGTATTTACCAAGTTGCGGGATTTGCGCAACCGTTGGTGAACCAGCTGGTTAGCTGGGGTTGAAGTACGAAAAGATCAAGCATTCGAATATCCAGCCTCAGCCATCGACAACAAACTTAGAATGGAAATCCATGCTTGAATGGTTGACCTCATGAAGTTAAACAAACCACTGACAGACATCATTTCCGTAGCCAGTCTGACACTACTTTTCGGTATCGTGGCAAGCCGATGGGAGTTGTCAGAGCACATCACTGAATACAGCCATGTGTATGAGGATATCCAACTTGATGAATGGCCGTTCTCTTTTTTGGTGTTGTCGATTGGCATGGCTTGGTATTCATGGCGCCGAAGCGCTGAAGCCAATATCGAATTGCAAGAACGTATACGGTCCGAGCAGCGTGTGCAGGAATTACTTCGCCACAACAGTGATTTGGCGCAACGTCTCTACACCGCTCAAGAAGACGAGAGACGCGCTCTTGCTCGAGAATTGCATGATGAAATGGGTCAAACTTGTACTGCCATACGTACAGAGGCCGCCGTGCTTGGAATGGGCAAATTGGATGTATCCGGCGTTGCCGAGTGTGCTCAGCGTATTTCGTTATCAGCGCAACAGTTGTCGCAAATCACTCGCCACATGTTGCAGCAACTGCGACCCATGGTGCTCGACAGCATGGGCTTGGCAGACACCTTGTTGGCGCAATGCCAGCAATGGCAAAACCAGTCTGGCGTTGTCTGTGCTTGCCAAGTAGACACCTTGCCTGAGGGATTGTCGGATTACTTGTGTGTCACCATATACCGCTTGGTGCAAGAAGGCTTGACTAACGTTGCTCGTCATGCCAATGCCACCCATGTGAAGGTGAGGTTGCAATTGTCCGGCGCCGGTGATTTGGCTTTGTCGATTCAGGACAATGGCTGTGGTTCATCGCACAACGACGCTTCCCAAAAAGGTTTTGGTGTGTTGGGCATGCAAGAACGTGTGGCCAGCCTCAAAGGCGAATTCAAATGGCACTCCAAAGAAAACCAAGGCGTGCTCATACGCATTAAATTGCCTGTGGAGTTTGCATGATCAAAGTGTTGTTGGTGGATGACCACCCCATGGTGCGTGCGGGTTATGCACGTATGTTGTTGCAAGACGATGGCATTCAAGTGGTGGCCGAGGCTGGCAACGCAGATGAAGCTTATCGCTTATTCGTGCTTCATTCTCCAGACATTACCATCACTGATGTGTCGATGCCGGGGGTTGGCGGCTTGGGTTTGGTTCATAAAATTCATGCACGACAACCGCAAGCCAAATTGCTGGTGTGCAGCATGTACGACTCGCCGCTGTTGATTGAGCGAGTTTTTCAGTCTGGAGCCAGTGGTTTTGTGTCAAAGAATGCGCAACCCGACACCTTATTGTTGGCGATCCGTCAGGTGTATGCAGGAAAGTTGTTCAACAGTGAATCAGAAATTCAGCAAGATGCAACGCAAACTCTGCAAGTTGAAGCGCAGCGGGTGGCTAGCTTGACACCCCGTGAATACGAAATTGTACGTTTACTTACGCTTAGACACAGCGTGGCCGAATGCGCAGACATGATGCATTTGAGTCAAAAAACCGTATCCAACCACCAAACACAAATCAAAGAAAAATTGCTTGTCCCCACCTTGGCTGCCATGGTTCATTTGGCATTGCGTCACGGAGTGATTCCAGCGACAAGATTTTGAAAAGAAACCTGGCATTCAATGGGCCGGTTTTAGGACTGGTTCAGATGGTTTTTTTTGCCGATCAGAATTTCAACCGCAAACCTGCCATGTACGTGCGAGGTGCGCCCGGGGCAACGAATTTGGACAGGGTTTGTTCTGCAGTTCCTGCAACATCAATGGTAGTTAAGCTATTAGGCGCCAACATGGCATAAGTTTCATAGCGTCTGTTAAATACGTTGTCGATTTTTCCGAATACCTCAAACCCTTTTTGAAC
>JBJTXF010000354.1:0-2724 GCA_046082145.1 Limnohabitans sp.
CCAAAAGCAAACGCATAAAACATTTTGTGCTGTTATCAGCCATGTGCGTACAAAAACCATTGTTGGAGTTTCAACGTGCCAAACTCGCTTTTGAAAACGAACTGATTGCATCTGGGTTGATTTATTCCATTGTCAGACCCACTGCATTTTTCAAATCGCTATCGGGACAGATAAACCGTTTACAACAAGGCAAACCATTTTTGCTGTTTGGCGATGGGCAATTGACGGCTTGTAAGCCTATCAGTGACCAAGACCTCGGTCAGTTCATGGCAAATTGTTTAACCGAGAAAAATTTGCATCACGCTGTGCTTCCCATTGGAGGCCCGGGTCCTGCCATCACGCCTTTGCAACAGGCAAACATGCTATTCGGTGAGTTGGGCAAACCTCCCCTTTATCAACATGTACCCATTAGACTTTTGGATGCGGTGATTGTTTTATTGAAATCACTCGGTATGTTCGTACCTGCTTGCGCAGACAAGGCTGAGCTGGCGAAAATAGGTCGTTACTACGCCACTGAATCTATGTTAGTTTGGGATCCAAAAAAATCAGCTTATGACGAGCAAGCTACGCCATCGTTCGGAACTCATACGCTACTCGAACATTACCAACATATTTTGCGAAATCACATGGATATTAATTTGGGACAGCATTCGGTGTTTTGATAATCCTAGCAGGTGAAAAAAATCTTTTGGTAGTCGTTATGACAACCATCACCTGCTAGAAAAAATCCCATTCCATCTGTTGTTGAATCCCCTTGGTTTTGCGAGCGATGGCAGATGAGAAATGAGATGTGTTGCGCGAGGCATGTTTGTCGATGACTGCTTTTTTACCAGCCTGGGTGCTGGGACTTTGGCGTAACTCGTATAACTGCTGTTTAGCGACGCGAGTGGCCTCTGCCAAGTCCACCAAGGGATGAATGATTTCGTTTGCCCCCTTTGCTTTAGTTTGCATCATATGCGGCATCAGCCAAGGTTGAAATATCCATTCCTGAGGGACATCACGCATGCGCGGCAACCACCGCCTAACAAACTTTCCATGTGGGTCGTGATCTTTGGCTTGCTTGATGGGGTTGTATACCCGAGTGGTGTTTATACCAGTGGTGCCTGATTGCATTTGCAATTGGCTCCAATGGATGCCGGGCTCATAGTCTAAAAATTGCGTAGCTAACCAATTGCCAACGGGTCGCCAATGCAACCAGAGCGGGTATGCCGCCACGGAAACCAGCATGGCACGCATGCGAAAGTTCAGCCATCCCGTTTCTTTGAGCATGATGACGCAAGCATCCACCATCGGCCAGCCAGTTTTCCCCTGCTGAAGGGCTTCAAAGTGGCTAGTGCTGAAATCGTTTTCACGCAATCCATCATACCCACGGTGCATGTTTTGACATTCAATAGAGGGCTCGCTTTCGAGCTTTTGAATAAAGTGACAATGCCAATAAAGGCGACTCAAAAAAGCGCTCAGGCCAGCGCTTTGTCGGCTTGCCTGGGGTGGAAGAGCGGCAATATGTGACCGCGTGTATTGCACCACTTCTCGCATACTGATACAGCCAAAGGTCAAATATGCTGAAAGCCTGGAGCACGCATCTGGAGCTGACAGCGGCGATGAAATTCCTCCACGGTATCCCAAGCTGCGTGCGTTCAAAAAACTGTGAAGTGTTTTCAATGCAAGCGCACGCCCACCTTTTTGTCGCAAAGGCGGGTTGTGTTGCAGTGGTGGTGGCGCATGCATATCCAGACTGTTGGTGTTGCAAGCGCGCCAAAATTGCAGAGATTCGGAACGAAATTGGGGGACAAGCATGTGTTTTTCCCATGCTCTTTTCCACAGGTCACGGTTTTTCAAACCTCTGACCACGCCAAATTGAGGAAATTCATGCCATGCCACTCCATGCTGTTGACACCATTGCGCCACCAGCCTATCACGCCCATAGGTAAACCCATTTCCAGTTTCTTCATGTGAGTAAAGCCCAGTGAAAGGTGCTTGCGTCCAAATACTTGTCAACACACTGGTCATGTCGCCATGGAGAATTTCTATCTGACCACCCATGGTGCGTAAATGCGAATCCAGATCCATCAAAGATTCGCGAATGAATTCAAAGTGCTGAAGTGCGACATCCGGTTGTGCCCACAATTCTGGTTCAACGACATAAAGACACCGAATCGCACCCAGTTGGTTGGCATGCCACAGCGCTGCGTGGTCATGCCAGCGCAAGTCACGCTTGAACCATACCAAGGAGTAGTTCATTGGGCGAGGACAAAATTAGTCTGCATCTTTTTGAATGATATTAAAAGGCTTTGGAAGAACTTCTCTGGCTTCGGTATCGATGATAATTTCATCGGGATCGTTGGAATAGTTATTTTTATTTGCCATGTGTTTCCAATGCTGATAAGCCTTTCCATACAAGATCAAGGAAGGCTTTTGACCCGTAAACAACCATCGAACGGCAGCCGCTAAAACAAAAAAGCTGCTAAGGACCAATGCGAAAGTTAGCACAAGGGTTGCAAAGACAATCAGCAATGTACGAAGTAAAAAATCCATCGATTTGATTTTCAAATCACTATTGCCTTCAACTGTTTCATTTGTGCAAAGTCAATCTCATGAAAATGCACGCAGGAAATATGTAGGCTTTGAACCAGACACAAAATTTTAGAGAGAAATACTAATGGTTGTAGATCCAAATGATTAACACTGAAATAGCCAGGGGTTGTAGACAATGTCTTCAGGTTG
>JBJTXF010000355.1:0-6422 GCA_046082145.1 Limnohabitans sp.
GGTTTTATTTTGCAACATGGCGATATCGCCCAAGCGGTCATCAAACAAGGCCTGAAAACCGGCAGGAGGTTTTTGACCTTGCACCCATTCTTGGGCTTTTGGCAAGTTTTTGCGTTCGATTTCCAAAGCTGATAGACGCAAACGCGCGAGGGCTACGAAACCGGGGTCCCTGTTCAACTCGATCACCCAACGCAAGGCCTTTTCGGCTTCATCCAGGTTGGCCTTGTCGACATGAATGCGAGCAGCCAACAAAGAAGCTTGTTGAGCCACAGTGGTGCGGGCGAACTGGTCTTGCAAATCCGACAAAGAACGCGCCATGAGTGACAGGTCTTTGCCGCGAACAGATTTTTCAAAGGTGTCATACAGGACTGCAGCTTGTGCAGCTTGGCGTTGTTGCCAATAATTCCAACCGTTCCAGCTGGCATAAATCACCAGCACAACCGTGATCAAGCCGGTGATAAGGTTGCCCCAGCGGCTCCAAAAATGTTTGAACTGGTCAAGTTGTTCTTGTTCTTCAAGGTCAAGATGGGTAGCCATGCGGTTCCAAATAATTTAAGGTAAAGAGTCTGATTGTAGGCGGTGGCCCCATTGGGAAACATGCCCAAGTGATTCAGTCCTTTGGGCGCCTTGCCCGTCGCGCAATGCTTTGACCGTAACTTGCCCGGCGGCCAGTTCGTCCGGGCCAAACACCAGTGCAAATCGGGCTCCACTGGCATCGGCTTTTTTAAATTGAGACTTCATGCTGCCCATGCCCTCAGAAGAACCGGTAGGTGCATGCATTTGTACCGAAACGCCCATGCTTCGAAGGGTTTGCAGCACCGGCAAGACCAGCGGCAACGAAGAAGCCTCCGGTACGATCGCATAAGCATCTGCAGCCAAGTCGGGCGCAGGGCTACCCTGCTCTTTGAGCAACTCCAGCACACGCTCAACGCCCAGCGCCCAACCAACGGCAGGCGCGTGTTTGCCACCGATTTCGCCAATCAAGTAGTCGTAACGACCACCACCGCATACCGTTCCTTGTGAGCCGAGCCGATCTGTAATGAACTCAAAGACTGTCAGGTTGTAGTAGTCCATGCCGCGAACCAAACGCGGATTGATGCGGTAATTTACGCCATTGGCATCTAACATAGCCTTAACAGCATTGAAATGCGCCAAACTTTCTTCTCCCAGAAAGTCAAGGAGTTTGGGGGCTGCGTCATTCAAATCCTTCATCGCCGGGTTCTTGCTGTCCAAAATACGCAGCGGGTTGCTGTGCAAACGCCGTTTGGCATCTTCATCAAGCTGGTCAGCATATTGTTCGAAATAAGCAATCAAGGCGGCCCGGTGAAGCAGTCGCTCAGGGGGTTGGCCCAGGCTATTGAGCTCCAATCGAACATCTTGCAAGCCGATAGCTTTCCACAGTGCCACCGCCAGCAATATCAACTCGGCATCCACTTCCGGGCCGCCGAAGCCAAGCGCTTCTGCGCCAATTTGGTGAAACTGGCGATAACGACCGCGCTGTGGGCGCTCGTGCCTGAACATCGGTCCCATGTAGTACAGCCGCTTACCGCCTTCGTACAGCAAATTGTGTTCAACCACGGCACGCACCACACCCGCTGTGGACTCGGGGCGCAGAGTCAAATGTTCACCGTTCAAACGGTCTTCGAACGAATACATTTCTTTTTCAACAATGTCGGTCACCTCTCCCAAGCCCCGAACAAACAAGGCCGTGGGTTCGACGACCGGTGTGCGGATAGAGCGGTAAGCGTGCAAACGCATGACTTCGCGCACTGACGATTCCAATGCTTCCCAGCGCGCCGATTCCGGCGGCAATATGTCATTCATGCCTTTGACGGCTGTTAATTTTTGAACCATGGTGATGTGTGGCGATCAGCACTCAGGCCTTAATCGCATATTTCTTTTGAACGTAGTTTTCGACAATGTCGTGGAATTCTTTGGCAATATTGTCGCCGCGCAAGGTGACGGCCTTTTCGCCATCGATAAACACGGGCGCTGCCGGTGCTTCGCCAGTACCCGGCAAGCTGATGCCAATATCTGCATGTTTGCTTTCACCCGGGCCATTCACGATACACCCCATGACAGCCACTTTAAGGTTCTCCACGCCGGGGTATTGCTGGCGCCAGACCGGCATTTGGTAGCGCAAGTAATCGTCAATTTGCATGGCCAGCTCTTGAAAGGTGGTGCTGGTGGTGCGGCCACAACCCGGACAAGCGGTGACGCTGGGCACGAACGTGCGCAACCCCAAAGCCTGCAAAATTTCAGTCGCGATCAGCACTTCCTGTGTGCGGGCTTCGCCGGGTTGAGGCGTCAGGGAAACACGTATCGTGTCACCAATACCCTCTTGCAACAACACCCCCAAGGCCACACTGGATGCAGCGGTGCCCTTGGTGCCCATACCTGCTTCGGTCAAACCCAAATGCAAGGGGTGGTCGGTACAACGCGCCAATTCGCGATACACAGCAATCAAATCTTGAACGCCGCTCATCTTGCAACTCAAAATGATTTGATGACGGACCAAACCGAGTCTTTCGGCCAATTCAGCCGATTCCAAGGCAGAGGTCACCAGCGCTTCATACATGACTTGCTTGGCATCCCAAGGCAGTTCTCGCCCAGCATTGATGTCCATCAAACGCGCCAACAATTCTTGGTCCAAGCTGCCCCAGTTGACACCGATACGAACCGCTTTGTCGTAACGAACAGCAGCCTCAATCATTTGCGCAAACTGCTTGTCGTGCTTATCGCCCTTGCCCACATTGCCGGGGTTGATGCGGTATTTGGAGAGCGCTTTGGCGCAATCGGGAAAATCGGTGAGCAGGCGGTGGCCGTTGTAATGGAAGTCGCCTACCAAGGGCACATGAACACCCATCTTGTCCAATTGCTCGCGGATATAGGGCACGGCTTTGGCTGATTCGGGGGTATCAACCGTGATGCGAACCAATTCGGACCCGGCTTGCGCCAATTCTTTGACCTGTATAGCTGTTCCAATCGCGTCGCCGGTATCGGTGTTGGTCATCGATTGCACCCGCACAGGTGCGTCACCTCCGATGGTGACCACTTGTTCGCCCCAACTGACACGAGCTTGCAATGAACGGTGGCGAAGCGGCTTGGAAAAAGGGATGGGCTGCTGCATGTTTTGATTTTGCCGCAATCAAGCGTGTATTTGGATGGTTTTGGCTCGTCTTCCCGCCACGTCGGTGCGGTCTTGCACATCGCCCGCCAACTGACCGCATGCCGCGGCAATGTCGTCACCGCGTGTTTTGCGCACCGTGGTCACTATGCCAGCCGATGACAACACAGCAGCAAACGCTTTGACCCGCTCAGAAGAAGAACGCAGCAAACCCGACGCAGGAAACGGATTGAAAGGGATCAAATTGAATTTGCAAGGCAACGGTTCGCCATGGGCCGGCCGAACCAACGCCACCAAAGCCTGTGCATGCGCATCAGAATCATTCACACCCTCCAACATGCAATATTCAAATGTGATGAAGTCACGGGGCGCAAACGCCAGGTAATCGCGACAAGCTTGCAACAATTCTGCCAGCGGGTATTTCAGGTTGAGCGGTACCAATTGGTCACGGAGTACATCCTCTGGTGCATGCAAGGACACGGCCAAGGCCACCGGGCATTCGTGGCTTAAACGCTCGATCATCGGCACCACACCTGAAGTGGACACCGTAACGCGCCGCCTGGACAGTCCATATGCATGGTCATCCAACATGGTTTTTAAAGCCGGTACCAATGCGTTGTAGTTTTGCAAGGGCTCGCCCATGCCCATCATCACCACATTGGAAATGACACGTTCTTGGGTACCCGATTCACGTCGAAGGGTGGTTTCGGCGAACCACAACTGGGCCAGTATTTCAGCGGTGGTGAGATTGCGGCTAAAGCCTTGCGCACCTGTTGAACAAAATGGACATCCCACCGCACAACCGGCTTGCGACGACACGCACAAAGTGCCTCGGTCTGCTTCGGGAATAAAGACGGTTTCAATGGCATTGCCTTGCCCCACATCAAACATCCATTTGATAGTGCCGTCAGCAGAATCGTGACGACTGAGCACTGGCAAGGCGCGAACTTCAGCTTTGTCATGAAGGGTCTGGCGCAAACTTTGCGCCAAGTCTGTCATGGCTGAGAAATCTGCTACACCCTTTTGGTGGATCCAGCGAAACAACTGAACCGCACGAAATTTTTTTTCGCCCTGCGCTTGGCACCAAGCCACCAAACCATCGAGATCGAAATCCAACAGATTGGTTTTCATGGCGCGGCAGGGCGAGCAAGATTCAGCGGTTAAAGACGTTCATGCCCGCAAAGAAAAAAGCAATTTCTTGCGCAGCAGTGTCAGGGCCATCAGAGCCGTGCACCGCATTGGCGTCGATGCTGTCTGCAAAGTCGGCGCGAATGGTGCCTTTGTCGGCTTTTTTCGGGTCAGTGGCGCCCATCAGATCGCGGTTTTTGAGGATAGCGTTCTTGCCTTCGAGCACTTGAATCATCACCGGGCCGGAAACCATGAAATCGACCAAGTTTTTGAAAAAGGGACGGGCTTTGTGAACAGCATAAAAGGCTTCGGCTTCACCACGGCTCAGGTGAGCCATGCGAGACGCGATGATTTTGAGGCCAGCGGCTTCAAAGCGGCTGTAAATTTGACCGATGACGTTTTTAGCCACTGCGTCAGGTTTGATGATGGAGAAGGTGCGTTCGATAGCCATGAGAAAAGTTTCCAGATAGTTGACAAAAATAAGGTCGAATAACCAATATCAGGCCATTTTAGCTCTGCGAGGTAAAGCCTTTGACCGAGAGGTTTTGGTTTTTTGGTCACGGCGTTGCCGGGTAAGACTGTCTGCGCCGATGTAATCGGGCTTGGCGGTCGCAGCGGACGCATGGGGTTGGCGGGTTTGGCGTTGATTGCCCTTGGGTGCAGATGCTCTTGTCCCCGGGGTTTTGCCGGACATTCGGCCCAGACCTGCACTTCGCACCAGCTGTTCGGTGTCCGCGCTATCAAGTTCCATGCATTCACCGCGTTTAAGGCCGCGAGGCAGCAGCATCTTGCCGTAACGTATGCGAATCAATCGACTGACAGCGTGCCCGACGGCTTCGAACATGCGTCTGACTTCGCGGTTGCGGCCCTCTTGGATAGTCACTCGGTACCAACAATTGGCGCCCTCGCCTCCGCCATCTTCCAGGCTGCCAAAACGGGCTTCCCCGTCATCAAGCTGCACGCCCTCAAGTAATTTGGCTTTTTCAATATTGCTCAAATGACCCAACACGCGAACCGCATATTCACGCTCCAAACCAAAACGCGGGTGCATCAATTGGTTGGCCAACTCGCCCGAATTGGTGAATAACAACAAGCCTTCGGTGTTCAGGTCTAAGCGTCCAACCGATTGCCATTTGCCGGTTTGTAGCCTTGGCAATTTTCGAAACACCGTCGGGCGGCTTTGGGGGTCATCGCGGCTCACGATTTCACCGGCGGGCTTGTGATAAGCGATCACCCGGGGCGGCGGCGGCTCAATGCGCACAAACAAAGGCTTGCCATTGACTTTGATACGGTCGCCGTACTGTATGCGTTGACCCACATGCGCAATTTGGTCGTTGACCAGTACTTTGCCGTCTGCGATCAATTGCTCCATGTCTAAGCGAGAGCCCAACCCAGATTGCGCCAGAACTTTGTGTAACTTAGGGGTTTCGGGCTGCGCGCTCAACACACGTTTAGGTGCTGCAACAGCGGTGTCTGGCGTCGCTTGGGTGTCGTAATCACCAGAGACGATTTCGTCAAACAAAATACCGGGTTTGTTCACGGGGTGGAACCCGCAGCGTTTGTATCGCCGTTGGATAAGGCCGTTTGAGTTCCCTCTTCCTGGCTGTCGTTTTCAAGCGCCATGGCCAATTGTGATGGATCAGCCCCCTCAGCGATGGGCGCGAGTTGGTCAAAAAAACCTTCTGTCGCACCTTGCGTTTCCAATGGCGGCAGCTGGTCTAAAGAAGAAATGCCCAAATCGTCTAAAAACTGGCGGGTGGTGGCATAAAGCATGGGGCGCCCCACGGTTTCGCGGTGCCCTATCACTTCCACCCATCCCCGGTCTTCAAGCTGCTTGATGACCAAAGAATTGACAGTCACGCCACGTATATCTTCCATATCGCCCCGTGTGACAGGCTGCCGGTAAGCAATGATGGCCAAGGTTTCCATGGCCGCACGAGAGTATTTCGGTGGTTTTTCGGGATGCAATCGATCGAGGAAGTCGCGCATTTCGGGGCGGCTCTGCATGCGCCAACCACTGGCTACCTGCACCAACTCTAGGCCGCGTTGCTGCCAATCTTGTTGCAGCGATTCAAGCAGCGTTTTGAGGGTATCGGCCCCGAGTTCGTCATGAAAAAGTTGTCGCAATTCCCGCACCAGCAGAGGCTGGGAGGCGCATAACAAAGCC
>JBJTXF010000356.1:0-3045 GCA_046082145.1 Limnohabitans sp.
CACCAAACACGCCGTGGTGGCCTTGACCGAAACGCTTTACCAGGATTTACATTTGGTGACCGATCAGGTGAGTGCCAGCGTGTTGTGTCCTTATTTTGTGCCGACCGGTATCAACCAAAGTGAAAGAAACCGTCCTGGCCACTTGGCGGCATCTCAGCCCACGCAAAGCCAACTCATCGGGCAAGCCATGAGTGACAAAGCGGTGAGCAGCGGCAAAGTCAGTGCCGCGCAAGTCGCGCAAATGGTGTTTGACGGTATCCGCTCAAACCAGTTTTACATCTACAGCCACCCCAAAGCATTGGGCAATGCGAAAACCCGTTTTGATGCGATCGTGCAGGGCAGCAATCCACCGGATCCGTTTGCCGAACGGCCGGATATCGGCGTCCAGTTAAAACAAGCATTGCGCGATCACTGAGTTTTTCTTCAATGCGAGCTTTGTGCATTCACGCGGGTCCGCAAGCCATGGCCCACATCCGGAAAAACGGTCTTGGCCCGCAGGACATCAGCGTCATTCCCGGTGCGGCAGGCGGACCCAAGGGTTTGATACTCGGCCCGATCGACCGATATTTGTTTGACCAATGGCTACCTCGCAGCCAGCAACCGATAGATTTGGTGGGGGCTTCCATCGGTGCTTGGCGCATGGCCACTGCTTGCCTGCCGGATCCCCGGGCGGAATTGCTGGCGCTTGAAGAGGCGTATGTGCACCAAAACTATGTATCGGCACCCGGACAAAACCGACCCACACCGACACAGGTCAGTGATGATTTTTCTGCAAACCTGCACCGCTTTTATGCAGGACGCATACACAAGGTGCTGCAACATCCGCGCTATCGCTTGCATGTCATGACCTCACATGGACTTGGCGTGTTGCATAGCGACACGCCTGTGCGTCTAACCTTGGGCTATGCCGG
The DNA here is from genome assembly GCA_046082145.1 of Limnohabitans sp. GTDB lineage: Bacteria > Pseudomonadota > Gammaproteobacteria > Burkholderiales > Burkholderiaceae_C > Limnohabitans. The sequence goes on from JBJTXF010000356.1 coordinate 912, forward strand.
GGCGTATTTGACCAATCTGGTCAACCGAAAAGCCATGTCTGGTTGGTTGGAGCGTGTGGTTTTCTCTTCGTCTTTTTTAGGCCATCCACAAGCTTTGCCTTTTCGTGTGTTGGATTACCGAACGCGGCAAATTGCATTGACCGAGGACAATTTTTTAGACGCGGTACAGGCCAGTTGCTCTATTCCTTTTGTGCTCAATGCGGTACACGATATCGCTGGCGCACCCAAGGGCGCCTATTGGGATGGTGGCATCACCGATTACCACCTGCATCTGGATTACCGTGGTGCCCAGGGACTGACGCTTTATCCGCATTTTCAACAACACATCGTGCCGGGTTGGTTAGACAAAAAATGGTCTTGGCGTCATGTAGCCACGCCTTTTTTGGACACCACGGTGGTGTTGTCTCCGCATCCTGATTGGGTGAAGCAATTGCCCAACGGCAAACTGCCAGACCGCAGCGATTTCATCACCTACAAGCATGATTTGCCCGGAAGGGTCAAGGTATGGCAAAACGCCGTGGCCCAAGCGGGTCAGTTGGCAGATGAATTAGCGCAATGGTTGCTGCGGCCTGACCCCAGCTTGGTGCAACCTTTATAAGCTTTTTTGCGATCAAAGTCGGATGGACATCTCTATATGGTCCATGTCCGCTTCCTGAAACACTTCACCCCTGCGCACGAAGCCTTGTCGTTGGTAGAAATGTTCAGCGGTGCATTGCGCGTGCAGCACCACGTCAGTGTCGCCGCGTTTGCGCGCTGCATCGAGTAAACCGTTGAGCACATGGTCTCCTAACCTCAAGCCACGCAAGGTTCTTTTCACCGCCATGCGACCGATTTTGGAAACACCCATTTCTGCAGGTAACAACCGTCCTGTGGCCACCGGCAGTCCCATGCGGTTGCGAAGCACCGCGTGCAAACTGAGGGGGTCTTTCTCATCCCATTCCAACGATTGGCTCACCCCTTGTTCCTCGACAAACACTTCAGTGCGCAATGCTCCTGCCACCGACTTCAACGCCCCCCAACTGCCCAATTGAAGTTTCACCATGGGCTCTCCCAGTTCGAACCCTGACAAGGTTTCTCTCAATGCATCAGGCACAGGTTGTGAGGTTTGTGTCGCGGGGTCTGCGTACACATAGACAAGCTCTCCAGTGACCAAAACCTGTTCGCCCCGGTAGGCACAGGCCTGGAAGGTGATCGATGAATTTCCAATGCGTTGACAACGCATGCCGATGTGAAGTAAGTCGTCATACACCGCCGAGGCTTTGTATTCCAGCGTGGACTTGACCACGTACAAATCGCCTCCCAGGTCGTGCATCGTCTTTTCATAAGGCAACACCAAGTGGCGCCAGTAATCGGCCACCGCCGTGTCAAAGTACATCAGGTAATGGCCATTGAACACGATCTTTTGCATATCCACCTCGACCCAGCGCACACGCAAGGAATGGAAAAATCGAAAATCACTTTTTTTCATGAGACAAGCGCTCTCCGTTAAAGTCAATGCATCCTACAACGCTCGGGGAGTTTGTTCATGTCCAGCATTCTTTACATCACACAAATACACATTGATTCAGGTTCGATCAAGCGCCTTGCCGAAGAATGCCAGCGTCACCACATAAAACGCCCCTTGATCGTCACCGACGCAGGCATCAAGTCCGCTGGTTTGCTGCAACTCGCGCTTGACGCATTGACGGGCGTGCATTGTGTTGTATACGATGGCACGCCGTCTAACCCGACCGAGGCCGCAGTGCGTGAAGCCACCCGCTTGTGTCTGGACCACGCATGCGATGGTTTGATTGCTTTGGGCGGAGGCTCTTCCATGGACTGCGCCAAAGGGGTGGCTATCGCAGCCACCCATTCCGGGCCGCTGACCACTTACGCCACCATCGAAGGTGGTTCAGCCCGTATCACCGAAAAAGTACTGCCACTCATCGCCATTCCCACCACGGCGGGCACAGGCAGCGAGGTGGCCCGAGGTGCCATCATCATCGTTGACGATGGTCGCAAGTTGGGTTTTCATTCATGGCATTTGGTACCCAAAACCGCATTGCTCGACCCCGACTTGACCATGGGCTTGCCGCCTCTGATGACCGCTGCCACTGGCATGGATGCGATTGCGCATTGCATGGAAACCTTCATG
>JBJTXF010000357.1:0-4567 GCA_046082145.1 Limnohabitans sp.
CGCGGTGGAGCAAAGTAATAAGTGGGCCCGACCTCTTTCAAATCGATGGTCACGGTGTCTGCCGACTCCGGGCAATTCACCACATAGCCGCAACACAACCATTGCGCGTAACTGAAGATGTTTTGTCCGATCCAAGCAGGCGGCAAATAAGCCAACACTTCTTCACGGTGGGTGAGCCGGTCAAAGTCGGCGCCCGCTTTGGCGCGGTTAAGCAAACTGCGGTGCGTATGCACCACGCCCTTGGGGTTGCCGGTGGTGCCTGAGGTGAAAAACATGGCGGCCACATCGTCGGGCTGACCCGACTCCATTTGTTCTTGCACAAACACGGGCAGTTCTGCGGCACGCGCAGCGCCATCACGCAACACCTGTTGCAAATGGCTCAGGAAAGTGTGCGGGTAATTGCGAAGGCCACGCAGGTCGTCGTAATAGATACGCGCCAGCGAAGGACAGTCCGCATGGATTTCCAACAATTTATCCACCTGCTCTTGGTTTTCCACCACGGCAAACCGCACTTCTGCATTGTTGATGGGGAACACATATTCGGTGGCAACAGCATCCTGGTAGAGCGGGACCGGTATACCGCCCAAGACCTGCACTGCCAACATGCTGGCATACAAGTGCGGGCGATTGGCGCCGACGATGACCACATGGTCACCGCGCTGCATACCGTCTTTGGCAAACGCATGCGCCATGTGCCCGACCATGACATACAAATCGGCCCATCCAAGGGTTTGCCAAATGCCGAATTCCTTTTCGCGCAACGCCGCATCACCGGGGCGATGCCGGGCGTGATGAGCGAGAAGTCGAGGAAAAGTGGTGTCCATGTGCAGGTCAAACGACAAAACACGCCGACACAGGCCAGCGCGAAGGGGCGAATATTAGGGCTTAGTTTGACGCTTTTTTGTCTTTTGAACGACAATTAAGGGAAGATACCTAGGCTTTGTTGCTTACCTTTTTTCACAGCCATGTCCCAAGACCTGACCCTGCACCAGCGCCGCCGCGCACCGACCCCCGCTGAACTCAACGACATTCCATGGCTGGGACTGCTTAATCCGCAGGAGCAGGCGCACACTTTGCCCCAGTTGGTGGTGGGTGATGCACTCACGGGTGACGTGGTGTGCCGCATCGGGCGCGCGCCCACTTATTGGTTTGGCGTGATCGACGGCCTGCTCAAAATGAACATCGATACCGACAAAGGCGACAGTTTGACCTTCACGGGCGTCTCAAGTGGGGGGTGGTTCGGCGAAGGCACCGCACTCAAACGCGAACCCTATCGTTACAACGTGCAAGCCTTGCGTCCCAGCGTGGTGGCGGGTTTGCCGATCGTCCATTTCCACGCCTTGTTGTCTGCCTCTATTGGCTTTAACCGCTTCATCATGAACCAATTGAACGAACGCCTGGGGCAATTCATCGCTGCGCGCGAAATTGACCGCATCAACAACCCCGACTTGCGCGTCGCGCGCAACCTGGCGGCATTGGTCAATCCCGTGCTGTTTCCGGGGGTGGGTCGGGTGTTGAACATCACCCAACAAGAGTTGGGCTACTTGGTGGGTTTGTCCCGGCAACGCGTGAACATGGCGCTCAAACGGCTCGAGCAGGTGCAATGGATCAAGGTGAGTTACGGCGGCATCCACGTGTTGGATTTGGCTGCGTTGCGAAGCCATACACTGCCTGACGCATGAACAACAACACCATCCGTCTCAACAAACGCATGGCCGAACTTGGTCTATGTTCACGCCGTGAAGCCGATGATTGGATCGCCAAAGGCTGGGTGCGGGTGAATGGTGAAACCGCGGTGCTTGGCCGCCCGGTCAGTCCGTCGGACCGCATTGAGATCGACCGCTTGGCACGCGGCCAGCAAGAGCGGCAAGTCACCGTACTGCTGCACAAGCCTGTGGGCTATGTCAGTGGACAAGCCGAGGACGGACACACGCCCGCCATACAACTGATCGAAGCCAGCAACCATTGGCGAGAGGACCGCAGCCCTTTGCGTTTTTTACCCCATCAACGCCGAGGTTTGGCGCCAGCGGGGCGACTGGACATCGATTCTGTCGGTTTGCTGGTCCTCACACAAGACGGACGCATCGCCAAACAATTGATCGGTGAAGACTCGCAGGTAGAAAAAGAATATTTGGTGCGGGTGCAATACGGGCGCTTGCCCGCAGGCGAGGTGCAAACCGATGTGCAGTCGCTGTTTCCAGCTGACAAACTGGCTTTGCTGCGCCACGGTTTGTCGCTCGATGGCCAAGCCCTCAAACCCGCGCAAGTCGATTGGCAAAACCCTGAGCAACTGCGGTTTGTACTGACCGAAGGCAAAAAACGCCAAATCCGTCGCATGTGCGAACACGTCGGTTTGACCGTGGTCGGCTTGAAGCGGGTGCGTATCGGCAGGGCCAAGCTCGGCGCCCTGCCGCTAGGTCAGTGGCGTTATTTGGGTCGCGACGAATCCTTTGTCTGATCGGCATTCATCGGATTCTGACAAACCGCATGTTCGCTTCATCTGACACATGGACAGGCAACATCAAAAAAGCCATGCCAGTGGCGCTGGACACTTGCCTGAGCTTGGCATGGCCTTGCGCATCCAATCCCATGATGATGGACTCTTTGGCCACGCCCAACATGGGCTCACCCGACTTGAAACCTGCGGCTTGGACCGATGGCTTGACTTGCAGCAGGCCCGATTTGAATTCGAAATGCGAGCCGCGTTCAAAACGGGTGGTAGCCATCACCTGACCCTCCTTGCCCAAGGCCTGCGCCTCCACCAGCGTGTCATTTTTCACCGCGACCAGTACGGCGTCTACCACCTCATGCGACAGCGATTTGTCACCCCGCCACAAAAAAGCGCTCAAATACCGGGGTGGCAAGGCGGTGGGATTGGCTTCTGCCTTGTTTCGGTACACACCGCTCAGCGCAGAAATCTCTATGTTTTGGGCAAAACCAGAAGCGTCCCCGGACTGCGTGGTGGCGCATCCGGTCAGCACCGCCATCAGTACTACCAAAATAGCTACAACATGCCTCATGAATATCCCCTTTTAAATTAATAAACGAATAAAATGTGAATACATATTAGCCATTTATTGGTGTTTTTAGTAGTTTTGTTGTTCTTTTGCTTCAGGTTTCTCTTGATTCTGGCCACTTTCTCCCCATTTAATAACTGTCTTTATTGTTTTTCTGTCTGCCCACCATGTCCAAACACACCCATGCTTTTCAAGCCGAAGTCGCCCAGTTGCTGCATCTGGTCACCCATTCGCTGTATTCCAACAAAGAGATTTTTTTGCGCGAGTTGGTGTCCAACGCCTCCGACGCCTGCGACAAATTGCGCTACGAGGCCTTGAACAACGCGGGTTTGTATGAAGACTCGCCCACGCTAGAAATTCGCGTGGCCTTTGACAAGACAGCCAAAACCTTGACGATTTCCGACAACGGCATCGGCATGAGCGACCAAGAAGCGATTGACCACTTGGGCACGATCGCCAAGAGCGGCACGCGCGACTTCATGAGCCAACTCAGTGGCGACCAGCAATCGGATGCCAAAGACAAAGGTGCGTTGATTGGCCAATTCGGGGTGGGCTTTTATTCAGGTTTCATTGTCGCCCACAAGATCGTGGTGGAAACCCGCCGCGCGGGTTTGGATGCCAAAGAAGGTGTGCGTTGGACCAGCGGCGGCAGCGGTGACTTTGAGGTGGAGTCCATCACCCAGGACCAGCGCGGCACACACATCATTTTGCATCTGCGTGAAGACGCTGAGGAGTACCTCAGCAGTTGGAAAATCAAATCCATCATCAACAAATATTCCGACCATATTTCCTTGCCCATTTTGATGCGCAAAGAAGAATGGAAAGAAGGCGAAAAAGACCAACCGGGCGAAATGGTGGTGACCGACGAATGGGAAACCGTCAACAAAGCCAGCGCGCTGTGGACCCGACCCAAAAAAGACATCAGCGACGAGCAACACGCCGAGTTTTACAAAGCCATCAGCCACGACTTTGAAGCGCCGCTGGCTTGGAGCCACAACCGCGTCGAGGGCAGCACCGAGTACACACAACTGCTGTATTTGCCTGCGAAAGCCCCCTTCGATTTATGGAACCGTGACAAAAAAGCCGGCATCAAGTTGTATGTAAAGCGTGTGTTCATCATGGATGACGCCGAAGCTTTGATGCCGACCTATCTGCGCTTTGTCAAAGGTGTGGTGGACTCTGCAGATTTGCCCTTGAACGTCAGCCGCGAGTTGCTGCAAGAAAGCCGCGATGTCAAAGCGATTCGTGAAGGCAATACGCGCCGCGTGTTGTCCATGCTCGAAGACTTGGCCAAGCACGATGTACCGGCCGCGGATGCGTCAGACGAAGACAAAAAAGACGCGGGCAAGTACGCCAAGTTTTATGCCGAATTTGGCGCTGTGCTCAAAGAAGGCCTGGGCGAGGACTTTGCCAACAAAGACAAAATCGCCAAGTTGCTGCGCTTTGACAGCACCACCTCAGACACGGTGAGCGTGGGTTTTGCCGATTACAAAGCGCGTATGAAAGAGGGACAAGAAGCCATTTACTATGTGACCGCAGACAGCCTGGCC
>JBJTXF010000358.1:0-3864 GCA_046082145.1 Limnohabitans sp.
GTGCACAGTGCCTGCAGCCTGCGTGCAGGCGGCGTGTCGGCGCCGCCCTATGACTCACTCAATCTAGGTGATCATGTGGGCGACGATCCCGCGCGGGTGGCGGAAAACCGCTTGCGCTTTGCCCAAGCCTTGGGCGCCAAGCCAGTTTATCTGCAGCAGGTGCATGCTTGGGATACGGCGCTGCTGACGCAGCAAACCCGCGATGGTACGCCAGCCGATGCTTGCATCACTGCCGAGCGCGGTCTGGCCTGCACCATCATGGTGGCCGATTGTTTGCCGGTGCTTTTTTACTTGCCCACGGCCAAGGTAGTGGCTGCCGCTCATGCAGGCTGGAGAGGTTTGGCGGCGGGTGTCTTAGAAGCTACTCTGGACCATTTGGCTCAATTCGCAGACACAAAAGCCTGTCAAATTTGGCTGGGGCCTTGTATTGGCCCAAGGCATTTCGAGGTGGGAGAGGATGTCAAAAATACTTTTTGCTGTTCCGACGCGGTGTCTGCAAATGGCTTTTCCAAATCATTTAAACATGGCAAGTACTTGGCGGATTTAGCTTGGCTTGCCAGACGCAGGTTGGGTTTGCGAGGTGTTGCTCATATTGAAGGTAACGACAGCACAATCAGCTGGTGTACATTTTCTCAGCCCGAACTTTTTTATTCATTTCGACGCGATGGGGTAAGCGGTAGATTTGCTGCCGCAATCGCTTTGGTTTGATATTTGTCAGTATTTCGTCTGGGTCATGGCTTAAGATCAGATTTCACAAATTGCTCTTAATTCTGATGAAACCAGTACCTGTCGCGAGCTTCCCGCCTGACCAATTGGCAAAGCTGCAGGCTGAGTACAGCCAAGAAATGCAGCGGCTTTGGCAGCAGGGCATGCAAGCTAACCCCATACTCAAGGATCGACGGTTTGCCGCTGAGGCTTGGCAGCACAATTCTGTTGCTGCGTTTTCTGCAGCTTTGTACTTGTTGAATGCACGAACGCTTTTGTCTATGAGCGATATGGTGGAAACAGACGAAAAAACCCGCGCACGAATTCGCTTCTCTGTGGAGCAATGGGTGGCTGCAGCTTCTCCCAGTAATTTTTTGGCATTCAACGCCGAAGCACAGCAAAAAGCAATCGACAGTCAGGGAGAAAGCATCGTCAAGGGCTTGCAAAACATGTTGCATGACTTGCAGCAAGGCCATGTTTCCATGACCGATGAAAGTAAGTTCGAAGTGGGGAAAAACGTCGCAGCCAGTGAAGGCGCAGTGGTCTTCGAAAATGACATTTTTCAACTTATTGAATACAAGCCTTTAACCTCTAAGGTGTATCAGCGTCCTTTTCTATTGGTGCCACCTTGCATCAACAAGTTTTATATTCTTGATTTGCAACCAGCCAACTCATTCATACGCCACGTGGTTGAGCAGGGGCACAGAACGTTTGTGGTCAGTTGGCGCAATCCTGATGCTGATTTAAACCACGCCACTTGGGATGACTATGTGGAAAAAGGCGTGATCACGGCCATCCAAGTGACGCAAGAGATTGCCCAAATGCCTCAAATCAACACGCTCGGTTTTTGTGTCGGCGGAACACTGTTGACCAGCGCATTGGCGGTGTTAGCGGCAAGAGGCGAAGACCCCGTCGCAAGCGCCACGTTGTTGACGACGCTGGTGGATTTCACTGACGTGGGTGTGCTTGATGTGTTCATTGACGAAGCCTTTGTGCAATTCAGAGAAGCGCAGTTTTCGCAAGGTGGCTTGATGGCTGGGCGCGACATGGCCTCTACCTTCAGTTTCTTACGTCCTAATGATTTGGTCTGGAACTATGTTGTGGGCAATTACCTCAAAGGTGAAACCCCGCCGCCGTTCGATTTGCTCTACTGGAACAGTGACGCCACCAATTTGCCCGGTCCTTTGTACGCTTGGTATTTGCGTCAAACTTACCTTGAAAACAATTTGATCAAGCCCGGTAAGGCGGTGATTTGCGGCGAGACAATTGATTTGCGAAAAGTTGATTTGCCTATGTATATCTATGGTTCTCGTGAAGACCATATCGTGCCCATTACTGCAGCATATGCATCCACGCAAGTTTTTCCTGGCCCAAAGCGTTTTGTCATGGGTGCATCGGGGCACATAGCAGGGGTGATCAATCCCCCAGCAGCGGGCAAGCGAAGCCATTGGTTGTCGAAATCGTCTCTCTTTCCTAAATCGCACGGAGACTGGCTGGCCCAAGCCGAAGAAAAATCAGGCAGTTGGTGGCCTGATTGGTATGCATGGCTGAAGAAACACGCAGGTCAACAAGTCGCAGCTCCCAAGCAGTACGGCAGAGGGAAGCGAAAAGCCATAGAACCCGCACCGGGCCGCTATGTCAAAGCCAAAGCATCGTGAAACACATTTTTCAAACCCACAAGGAACACATCAAATGAGTAAAAAAATTGCTTACGTCACAGGCGGCATGGGCGGTATCGGAACCGCCATATGTCAACGCTTGCACAAAATGGGCTACAAGGTCATCGCAGGTTGCGGTCCCAGCAGAGACTTTGACAAATGGCTTAACGAGCAAAAAGCGTTGGGATACACCTTTTATGCGTCGGTTGGCAATGTCGCTGATTGGGATTCCACCACTTCAGCATTTTCAAAAGCAGTGGCAGAACACGGTGTGATCGATGTCTTGGTGAACAACGCCGGTATTACACGTGACCGTATGTTTTTGAAGATGACCCCCGAAGACTGGAAAGCGGTGATCGATACCAACTTGAATGCCATGTTCAACGTAACCAAGCAAGTCGTGCCAGGCATGGTGGAAAAAGGGTGGGGCCGCATCATCCAAATTTCTTCGGTCAATGGCGAAAAAGGCCAATCAGGCCAAACCAATTACTCTGCCGCCAAAGCAGGTATGCATGGTTTCACCATGGCATTGGCACAAGAAATGGCCAACAAGGGTGTGACCGTTAACACAGTCAGCCCCGGCTACATCGGCACAGACATGGTCAAAGCGATCAAACCAGAAATTTTGGAAAAAATTGTGTCAACCATTCCTGTCAAGCGACTCGGTACGCCTGAGGAAATTGGCTCTATTGTTGGTTGGTTGGCAGGCGACGAATCTGGCTTTACCACGGGTGCGGATTTCTCCTGCAACGGTGGTTTGCACATGGGTTGATGCAGATGCAAGCTGCTTGGTATGAATCCAATGGCGTTGCCAGCGATGTACTGCAAGTAGGGTTGCAGCCTACACCTCAACCCTCTGCTGGGCAAGTGCGTGTCAAGTTGTATTGCAGCGGCGTCAATCCATCTGATGTCAAATCGCGAGCAGCGCGACCTTTGGGCGGACCCATAGTCATTCCGCACAGTGACGGAGCAGGCGTGATTGACGCAGTGGGCGAGGGCGTGAAAAAGTCTCGCATCGGGCAACGTGTCTGGACATGGAATGGCCAGTGGCAACGCCCTTGGGGTACTGCGGCTCAATTCATTTGTTTGAGCGATGTACAAGCTGTTCAGATGCCTGAATCACTTTCTTTTCAAGCAGGTGCATGCATGGGTATACCCGGCTTAACAGCCTTGCGAGCAGTTCAGTTGGCCGGTGATGTGGAGGGCAAAACAGTGTTGGTGACAGGGGCATCCTCTGCGGTTGGGCATTATGTGACCCAAATGCTCAAGCGTCGTGGTGCAGTGGTGATCGGCACTGTGGGTTCAGATGATAAAGCCTTACATGCCAAAGCGGCTGGTGCTGACCATTGTATTTTTTACAAAACTGAAGATGCCGTGTCTCAAGTGAAGTTATTGTCGGATGGCGAGGGTGCAGACACCATCATTGATATGGATTTCTCGACCACCATTCAGTGGATGGCGCAGGGTATCTTGCGGCCCCATGGTCACTTGGTGTGTTACG
>JBJTXF010000359.1:0-2685 GCA_046082145.1 Limnohabitans sp.
CCGTAAACATTGGGATAACGCACGGGTGGCGCTGCACTGGCCAAATACACCTTCTTGGCGCCAGCATCCCGCGCCATTTGAACAATCTCTTTGCTGGTGGTGCCTCGCACGATGGAGTCGTCCACCAACAATACGTTACGGTCTTTGAATTCGCTGACGATGACATTGAGCTTTTGTCGCACCGACCGCTTGCGCACCGCCTGGCCGGGCATGATGAAGGTGCGGCCGACGTATCGGTTCTTGACAAAGCCCTCTCGGTAGGGCTTGCCCAGCAGGTGCGCCAACTGGGTGGCGCTAGGGCGGCTGGATTCAGGAATCGGTATCACCACATCAATCTCAGAAGGGGGCACGGTCGAGACCACCCGCTTGGCCAAGGTCTCGCCCAGGTTCAAACGGGCTTGGTAGACGGAAATGCCATCCATGGTGGAGTCTGGTCGGGCCAAATACACAAACTCAAAAATGCACGGCATGCGTTGAGGTGATTTGGCACACTGGCTGGCATGTAACTGCCCCTGCGTGTTGATGAACACCGCCTCGCCCGGGGCCACATCCCTCACAAAGGCATGACCTGTGCCTTCCAGTGCCACCGATTCGCTGCCCACCATCCACGTGCCGTCGTTGCCCATGCCCAAACACAATGGCCGAATACCAAACGGGTCGCGAAAAGCCAAAATGCCATGGCCTGCGATCATGGTGATCACTGCGTATGAACCTTTGATTCTTTGTTGCACACCACTGACCGCAGCGAACACATCAGACACTTCCAACGAATTACCACGGGTGGTTTTTTCTAATTCGTGCGCCAGCACATTGAGTAACACTTCAGAATCACTTTCGGTGTTGATATGGCGATGGTCAGTGGAAAACAATTCGGTCTTGAGCACATGCGCATTGGTCAAATTGCCGTTGTGGGCCATCACCAAGCCAAAGGGCGCATTCACATAAAACGGTTGCGCTTCCTCTTCGCTGTATGCATTGCCCGCAGTGGGGTAGCGCACTTGTCCAAGACCGATGTTGCCCGGCAAAGCGCGCATATTGCGGGTGCGGAATACATCGCGCACCATGCCCTTGGCTTTTTGCATGAAAAACTTGCGATCCAATTGGGTAACGATACCGGCTGCATCTTGACCACGGTGCTGCAACAACAACAAAGCGTCATAAATCAATTGGTTCACGTGCGAGGGGCTGACCACACCTACTATGCCGCACATCAACTCACCCACCTTTCTAATGGTGCCGGTAATACCGGCTTGAAATACACAAGCAATTCATGAACCACCTGAGCAACCTGAGAACTCGACCATGCCTGAGCATGTCGCCAGGGCGTGAGGCCCACCAAAACGGCAATTGCCAACCACATAATGACTGCACGCGCCAAACCAAACAACATGCCTAACAGCCGATCAGCCAATCCTAGCCCCGCTAATGACAATAACTGCTTCAACAGACTGCCGATCAATGCCATCAACAATATGACACACAAAAAAATCAATACCCATGCCACAGCTTGACGCATGTCTTGGGCCCATGTGGGCAAAGGCAGCTCTCGGCTCCATTCGAAGGCATATTTGCTGCAAATCACGAATCCTAGAGCCCATGCCAAGAGGGCAAAAAATTCTTTGACAACGCCACGCCAAAACCCCAGTGCAGCTGACAACAACATCAGACCAAGCAAAACCCAATCAACAGCGTTCATTCCTTAAAGCGTTAACACAACCGCATTCAATGGCAGCGATTTGGTTCTGTTGATGATTTTTTGGGCTTCTTCACGAGTGGCAAAAGGACCAGCACGCACACGCGTGCGTTTTCCTTCGTTGGTTTGAGCGATGTGAATGTAGGTTTTGATCCCAGATTTTTCTAGCTTGCTGCGTATCTCCTTGACCTTTTCTTCGTCAGAAAAAGCACCAAACTGAACGATGAAACGCTCGGGAGTAGCTTGTTTAGAGGAGGATTTGGCAGTGCTTATGACTTCTTCGGATTCAGGTGCGCTAGCAGGTTTGGCTGTACTGGTTGGGTCAGCAACCGCTGGTGTTTTGTGGGCGGGATCAGCTTTGGGCTGAACATTTGTGGGCATTTTTTCGCCTACAGTCTTGTCAGCAGAGGCCGATGTCAGCGCTGCGGGGTTCGATGATTGGTTGTCCTTCCCCGCCACCTGTTCATCGACATTGTCGGATTGCAAAATCGGGGCCTTTTCATCGAATTTGTCAGGAATGGCAATGGTTGGCGGTTGCGAGGGCCGCACCGAATCTTTGTCCGGCATATCTATGCGAATGTCTACCGCCAGATCGCGTGGTTTGGTGTCAAACACCAACGGAAATCCCAGCACTGCAATCACCACCAACACAGTTGCACCCATCAGCCTGTGACGCGCTTGTTTGCGCAGGCTGTCCATGCTTTGTGTGTCATCCTTACGGGATTCCGCTGGAGACTGGCTATGAGAGCGGGACTTAAAAAAGGCCATGGACAGGTTCAGGTGGTTAAAGCGGCGGGAAGACGGCCTTCTATACCGTGCAGCATGATCTCGCCAACAGTGAAAAAAGAACCAAATATTAGAATTCTATCAGCGGGGTCAGAATCTAAAAGAGCGTGGCGCATCCCCTGAGACGGTCCGCTGTATGTGCTGGGTCGTGGTGCATCGACTGTCGCTTGGGACGAGTCACCGGAGTTCGACGACCAGCCGCCATT
>JBJTXF010000360.1:0-5223 GCA_046082145.1 Limnohabitans sp.
CTTCTGCAGCCAGTTTTTGCATGGTTTTGAGCCAGTCTGCATACAAGGGCAGTTGTTGTTGGCGGTGCCATTCAAGCACTGTTTTTAAATCGGCGAGGGTTTGCTTTTCTTGGTCTGCGTTCAAGTCCACATGGGGGTTGATCCATAAAAACATCAACAAATTGGGCGCGTTGTTGTAGCCGGGTACGACCAGACTGCATCCCGAGATCACCAGCAGGGAGCCTAAAAAAACGAGTTTCAAAGCACGGCTGAGACGGGCTAAGTGCTGATTGATAATCTTGGTCACAGAGGAAACCCAATACATGTCAAATATTGATGTGGTCATCATGGCAGCGGGCAAAGGTACCCGCATGCACAGCAGTATGCCCAAAGTGCTTCACCGTTTAGCGGGAAGGGCTTTGTTACACCACGTCATTGAAACCGCAGGCCAGATTCAGGCCAGACGGGTGTTGGTCATCACCGGTCATGCGGCCGAGCAAGTGGAAGCAGCGCTGAGCACACAACCGAAGGTGGCCACTGTGCGGCAAATACCGCAATGGGGAACAGGCCATGCCATGCAACAAGCCGTACCTCTGTTGGCAGACGATGGTGTGACCTTGGTGCTTTCTGGCGATGTGCCATTGATACAAGCAGACACCTTGCAGGCGTTGCTGGCGCTTTGCGCAGGCAACACGTTGGCATTGTTGAGTTTGAATACTTCACACCCGAGTGGGTATGGGCGAATTGTGCGCAACCCGAATCATGAAGTAACTGCCATAGTAGAAGAGCGAGATGCCAGTGCCGAGCAAAAACTGATCGGGGAAATCTACAACGGCATCATGGCCGTGCCAACTCGGTTGTTACGCGGTTGGCTGACTCGACTCGACAACCGAAATGCACAAGCCGAGTACTACTTGACCGACGTGGTGAAGTTTGCAGTCGCCGATGGGTGTAAGGTCAAAGCGCATGCGATTGACCAAGCGTGGCAAGTGGAAGGTGTCAACACGCCGGTGCAATTGGCTGCGCTTGAACGCGCCTACCAGCAACGTCAGGCACATTTGTTGATGCAGCAAGGTGTGAGGTTGGCCGATCCCGCACGCTTGGATGTGCGGGGCGAGTTGTTATGCGGCAGCGACGTCGAGATAGATATCAACTGTGTCTTTGAAGGCAAGGTGCAATTGGGAGAAGGTGTGCGCATCGGCTCGCATTGTGTGATCGCCAATGCCGTGATTGGTGCAGGCACTCACGTATTACCGTTCACCCATATCGATGGTGAAACGCAAACGGTCACCATTGGCCAGGGCGCACGCATTGGTCCTTTTGCCCGATTGCGTCCAGGAACACAGTTGGCAGACGATGTACACATCGGGAATTTTGTAGAAATAAAAAACAGCCATTTGGCCCGAGGCGCCAAAGCCAACCACTTGGCTTATGTGGGAGACGCCACGTTGGGCGAAAGGGTCAACTATGGCGCTGGCGTGATTACTGCCAATTACGATGGAGCCAACAAGCACCACACCACCATCCAAGCCGATGTCCATGTAGGTAGCAACAGTGTGTTGGTGGCGCCCGTCCAGCTGGGAGCGGGTGGCACCATCGGCGCTGGATCGGTGGTCACCAAAGACACCCCGGCGGGTGCTTTGACCGTGGCGCGCGGCAAGCAAATTCAAGTTGCCGACTGGCAGCGTCCCACCAAGAAAAGCAAGTAAAGGTTCATTGTTATGTGTGGCATTGTCGCAGCGGTATCCACCCGCAACATCGTTCCTGTGCTGGTGCAAGGGTTGCAGCGACTCGAGTACCGGGGCTATGACTCCTGCGGCGTGGCTGTGAATGCCTTGACCGAACAACGGGGACAACCTGCAGGCTTGCAGCGCGCCCGCAGCACCTCTCGCGTCAACGAATTGGTCGAACAGGTGAACGCGGCGACGGGTGGTTTGCAAGGCCAGACGGGCATTGCCCATACCCGATGGGCCACCCACGGCGCGCCAGCGGTGCACAACGCCCATCCGCATTTCAGCCATGGCCCCACGAGTGATGTCACGGTGGCCAGGCCTCGCATTGCGCTGGTGCACAACGGCATCATTGAAAACCACGATGCTTTGCGCGCTCAATTGGTGGACAAGGGGTATGTATTTACCAGCCAAACCGACACCGAAGTGATGGTGCATTTGATCGACTCGCTTTACCAAGCCGATTTGTTGCAAGCCGTGATGCAAGCCGTGCAGCAACTGCAAGGTGCTTATGCCATTGCTGTCATGGCCAAAGACGAGCCCCATCGAGTGATTGGCGCTCGTGCGGGTTCACCGCTGATATTGGGTCTGTGCGAAACAGAAAATTTTTTGGCCAGCGACGCCATGGCCTTGGCAGGTGTGACCGATCAAATTGTGTATTTGGCTGAAGGCGATGTGGTGGATATTGGATTGAAGCATAGACAGGTGTACGACGCATCACAACAAGCGGTATCGCGGGCCGTGCAAACTGTGAAAGCCCAGTCCATGGCAGCTGATTTGGGCCCCTATCAGCACTACATGCAAAAAGAAATCTTCGAGCAACCCCGCGCGATTGCCGATACGTTGGAAGGAGTGGA
The DNA here is from genome assembly GCA_046082145.1 of Limnohabitans sp. GTDB lineage: Bacteria > Pseudomonadota > Gammaproteobacteria > Burkholderiales > Burkholderiaceae_C > Limnohabitans. Next base: position 2,567 of record JBJTXF010000360.1, read on the forward strand.
AGGCATCGTTTCTGATGTGTTCGACCCAACCGGACAGCCGGGCGTTGCCGCAGAAGTGTTTTCAAACATCGACAACGTGTTGATCTTGGCATGCGGCACCAGTTATTACAGTGGTTGCGTGGCCAAGTATTGGTTGGAGAGTTTGGCGTGTATTCCTTGCCAAGTCGAAGTCGCCAGCGAATACCGCTACCGTGACAGCGTACCCAACCCGCTCACGCTGGTGGTCACCATCACCCAATCGGGCGAAACCGCCGACACCTTGGCGGCATTGCGCCATGCGCAAAGTTTAGGCATGCGGCACACCCTGACCATTTGCAACGTGGCCACTTCAGCCATGGTTCGCGAATGTCAACTCGCCTACATCACACGTGCTGGTGTGGAAATCGGTGTGGCCTCTACCAAAGCATTCACCACCCAACTGGCAGGTTTGTTCTTGTTGACCTTGGCACTGGCCAAAGCCAAGCACCGATTGAGCGAAAAAGACGAAGCCAACCATCTCAAGGCCATGCGACATCTGCCTGTTGCATTGCAAAGTGTGTTGGCCCTCGAACCTTTGTTGATCGCATGGGCGCATGATTTTTCGGACAAAGAAAACGCGCTTTTTTTGGGGCGCGGTATGCACTACCCGATCGCTTTGGAAGGCGCCCTCAAACTCAAAGAGATCAGCTACATCCATGCCGAAGCCTATCCCGCCGGCGAATTGAAACACGGGCCACTGGCCTTGGTCACCAGCGCCATGCCAGTTGTGACTGTGGCACCCAATGACACATTGCTGGAAAAACTTAAAAGCAATTTGCAAGAGGTGCGCTCGCGTGGCGGCGTGTTGTATGTGCTGGCCGATGCCGATACGCGCATTCAATCTGAAGAAGGACTACATGTGATTCGCATGCCTGAGCATTACGGTGCTTTGTCACCTCTGCTTCATGTGGTACCACTGCAATTGTTGGCGTACCACACCGCTTGTGCCCGAGGCACCGATGTGGACAAGCCGAGAAATTTGGCCAAATCAGTTACTGTGGAGTAAGCCAGGTTTCTGGTTTTTTTGGGTAAAAACGCCTATTTTTTCTTTTCAAGTGCCAATTTGAGAGACTCCTTCCAAATGGAAGATCTGATTAGATTTTCTGGAAGGGATGTCATAGAATGACAAAGGTTGCCATCCAAGGAGTAGGTCGTGTCACTCAATGTTTCTCTTCCTGTGGAGCTTGAAAATCGTGTGCGTGAGCATGTTGCCAGTGGCATGTATGGCTCAGCAAGTGAAGTGATTCGTGAAGCGCTTCGCTTATTTGAAGCTTATCAAGCAACGCGAACCAGTCATATGCAAGCGTTGCGTACGGATATTCACCATGGCTTGGCGGATGTCAATGCAAAGCGTGTCGTTGTTTTGGATGTAAATGCAATTAAGCAGCAAGGTCGTCAGCTGCTTAAACAAGCAAAGAAATAATGCCTCCTGTCTTGTTTTCTGAGTCTGCCAAAGCAGACTTGCTAGAAGCATGGCTCTTCATTGCTGAAACGAGCTTAGATGCAGCAGATGGCGTTGTTGATGCCATTCATCGAGAGGCTCAAACACTTTCTTTGCAACCGCTGATGGGGCGGGGGAGACCAGAACTGGCCGATGGACTTCGCAGTTGGCCAACGTCTACGCTCTACATCTTGTTTTACATTCCGTCAGAAGATGGTTTGATTGTGTTGCGGGTGTTGCACCACGCAAGAGACATTCAAGATGTGCCTATGAATTAAGGTTAGATGCTGAGACTATTTCCATACGGAAATCAAGCTCCAAAACGCTTAAGCACTCACGTGCAAAACCCGTTCGCAACCATGGAGTAAGCCAGGTTTCTGGGTTTATCCAAGCCAAAACGCCTATTTTTCCTGTTCAAGAGGCATTTTTAAGAAGCTGCCACATTCTTGGTTGATAACTTTATCATCCGGTGATACAGTTTGTCATGCGTGAAGACCATGGAATAGCAACGCTCCTCGACCTCCATGATCAGATCCTTGATCAACGAGATGGGTATTGGATCAAGATTGAGGCCTGGGTCGTCGTTGTTTCAGCGGACACGCCGCATGGGATTCGTTATTCGCTGACATTGCACGAACCCTATGGCAAGCGAATTCTTGGCTATGACAACGCGCATGCGGTGAAGCCATCCAAGAAATTCAAATATGCAGGAACGCGATTGCCATATGACCACAAGCATCGGCATGTCAGCGACAAAGGCGTTTTCTACGCATTCAAGGACGCACACCAGCTTTTGTCAGACTTCTTTATGGAAGTGGACCGCGTGTTGAAGGAGATTAGAAAATCATGAAAACAATTGTTATTGGCATCTTGCCTCAGGAAAAAATTCGCGAGCGCGTATTGGCGATCGCGCGCGGTGACTACAAACCCAAGGCGACTGAACCCAAAATTTGGTTTACCTCCATGCGTTCCCTAGCAGAGGTTTTGAGTGATGACAACCGCGCCTTGCTGAAGGTGATTCAGGACACCAAGCCGCGGTCCATCTCTTCATTGGCTGACATCACTGGACGCAAGCCCGGCAATCTTTCTCGCACGTTGAAAACCATGTCGAATTACGGCTTTGTTGAGATGAAGCGAGAGAATAAGCATGTTCGACCAATCGCAAAAGTGACGGACTTTCGTATCGTTGCATGATCGT
>JBJTXF010000361.1:0-5539 GCA_046082145.1 Limnohabitans sp.
AGCTGCGAGGTTCAACCAAACCACTGTGGCCAACACACTTACCTCTTACGACAACACCGGAGCCTCAGACAGGCTGCCCGGGTTGTCGTCCAAGCTTTGTGCATGCGACAGTTGAAGGGGCATGAGGGTGTAAGCAATGGACACGGTGAAAGAAAAAAAATTGAAGCAAAATGTTTTCATTTAAACAGTCTATTAAAAATTTACGAAAGACAGATATCTTGTTCAAAAAAAAACTTGTTGGACAGGGAATATTTCATTTAAGCAAAAAATCGCAAAAAATTGTGAAAAGCCCTAAATCTGTTCGGAGTAATGTCAAACCTGTGATTCAGAGTGTTTCAAAAAGAGAATTAGTAACCATACAAGGGCTTTCCCTAGGGTGTTTGCGTTCTAGAAATCATTAATATGAACCCGTTTCGCATCCCTAAATCAAGGAAGTATCTATGAGCCTTCAATTCAAAGTTAACGGTAAAACCGTTTCGTCCAACTCCGAGGCTGACACGCCTTTGCTTTGGGTCATTCGTGATGAACTTGGCATGACCGGTACCAAGTTCGGTTGCGGTGCTGCCTTGTGCGGCGCTTGCACAGTTCATGTCAACGGTGAAGCCGTTCGTTCATGCCAAACACAGGTGGGCAACGTGGCTGGTTCTAGCGTCAACACCGTTGAAGGCTTGGGCGGCAACCATGCCTTGCAAAAAGCATGGGTCAAACACCAAGTGCCTCAGTGTGGCTATTGTCAATCAGGTCAGCTGATGAGCGCAGCCGCTTTGTTGAGTAAAAACAAAAACCCCTCAAACGAAGACATTGATGCCGCCATGGCAGGAAACATTTGCCGCTGCGGTACTTACACCCGTATTCGTGCTGCTGTCAAAGACGCTGCATCCATGATGCGCGCCGCTTAATTTCAAAGGAAATACATCATGATGAGCACTGAAACAAACCGCCGCGACTTCCTGAAAACCACCAGCATTGCCACGAGTGGCTTGATGATGGGTGTGGTATTGCCTGGCACTGTGGCAGAAACCATGGCCGCAGGTACATTGCACACCCCCAATGCATGGGTTCACATCGCCGATGACAACAGCATCACCCTGATTTCTGCCCGTTCAGAAATGGGTCAAGGTGTTTACACCTCTATGCCCATGCTGATCGCAGAAGAGTTGAATGTAGACGTGACCAAAGTAACGGTTTCCGCGGCCCCCCCCGGCGCGGTCTACGCCAACGCTTTTCTCGGAGCGATGATCACTGGAGGTTCTACCTCTGTGCGCGAAGGCTGGGAAAAACTGCGTATCGCTGGCGCACAAGTGCGTGAGATGCTGATAGCTGGTGCTGCCGCTGAGTGGGGCGTGCCTGCGAGCTCAGTCAAAGCAGCCAACGGCATGCTAACCGGCCCTGGCGGTAAGAAAGCCACTTACGGCCAAATGGCTGAAGCAGCCTCCAAGCAGCCTGTGCCTGAAAAGCCCAGTATCAAAGCGCCTAAAGACTTCCGCGTTGTCGGTAAACGTATTCCCCGTACCGATGTACCAGCCAAGGTCAACGGAACTGCTGAATTTGGTATTGATGTGAAATTGCCAGGCATGGTTTACGCCAGCCTTGAGCAGTGCCCTGTGATTGGTGGCAAAGTCAACAGCGTAGACAGTGCAGCGGCCAAAGCCATGCCTGGTGTTCTCGACGTTGTTCAGTTGCCTGATGGTGTCGCTGTGGTAGCTAATACCTACTGGGCTGCTGTCAAAGCTCGCCGTGCTCTCAAAATCAACTGGGATCAAGGCGAAGGAGCCAATTTGTCCACAGCTGCCATGCTTGAAGGTCACGTTCAGGCATCATCAAGCGGCAAGGTGCTTCCTATTCAACCCCCCAAGGGCGATGCCATGGGTGCCATCAATGGCGCAGCCAAAAAGCTGTCTGCCTCTTATGTCACTCCTTTGCAATCGCACTCACCCTTGGAACCCATGAACTTCACTGCGCATGTTTCCGGTGGAAAAGCATTGTTGATCGGGCCAACCCAGTTCCAGCAAGGTGCTCAAGGCGCTGCTGCAGCCGCATTGGGTATGAAGCCTGAAGATGTGGATGTGAGAACCACTTTTTTGGGTGGTGGTTTCGGTCGTCGTATCGAACTGGATTTCGTGGTTCAAGCTGCACAAATTTCTAAAGCTGTCAGGCTGCCTGTGAAATTGGTTTGGTCGCGTGAAGATGACATGACGCACGACTTTTATCGCCCTATGGGTTTGAACCAATTGCATGCAGGTTTGGATGCCAACGGTAAACCTGTCGGATTGCACTTCAAAGTCACATCACAGTCCATCACTCAGCGTGCGTTTGGATTGCCAAAAGACACCATGGATCCATTCATGGTTGAAGCGGCTGTTGCACCCTACAACATCCCCAATACCCAACACGACCTTGTCATTCATGATGCTGGTTTGCGTGTCGGTTACTGGCGTGCTGTGAGCCACAACATGAACGTGTTTGCCAACGAGTGCTTCGTTGACGAAATGGCGCTTGCTGCTGGCAAAGATCCTGTCGATTACCGTATGTCACTGCTCGAAGGCAAGCCCCGTTACCAAAACGTTTTGAAACTGGCCACTGAAAAGGCCGGTTACAAAAAAGGCGCAGCCAAGGGCAATGCCATGGGTGTATCCATCATGGAAGGCTATGACACTTATGTGGCAATCGTCACTGAAGTGACCATGGGTGCTGATGGTGAAGTCAAAGTGGTTAAAGCCACTGTGGCAGCCGACATGGGCATGATTGTCAATCCGGAGATTGTTGAGCAACAGATCCAGTCCAGTGTCATCATGGGCATGGGTCAAACACTCAAGCATGCCATCACCGTGAAAGATGGGGTTGTTGAACAAACTAACTTCAACACTTACGCGATGGTTCGCACCAATGAATCTCCTTTGGTCGATGTCGTTTTGGTCAAGAGCGGCGAGAAGCCTGGTGGTATAGGCGAGCCAGTCACTGCAGCAATCATTCCTGCATTGGCCAACGCTGTTGCCAAATTGACTGGAAAGCGTGTTCGTTCACTGCCGATTACTGGCAGCGCGATTCAGCAAGCCTGATGTCTGCTTCACTGCGCTGCTTCTGCTAGCGCAGTGAGCCAGAAATTAAAAAAGCGGGGGTTACCCCGCTTTTTTAATGGGCATCTTCAACCCTGAGTCTATTTATTAAAACCTGTATTTTGAAAGCGCAAAAAAAAACCAACTGCATCATGCAGTCGGTTTTTTTAGATGAAAGCACCCAGATCACTTCCTTTGCACGGTCACCAAAAACTCGACCATCGCTTTGATTTCGCTGTCAGGCAATATGCCGTCCCACGTGGGCATTCCCAAATCCGGACGGCCTTTGGTGATGGTGGTGTACGCAACACTCTTCCATTCATCTTTGTAACGCATGCTGAGTTTGCGCAAATCGCGTTCTGAGATTGGACTGGCACCATTGGTTCCATGACAGTGGGAGCATTTGTTGTTGAAATTGGATTTGGCTTCTGCGATGGAGTCACCGCTTTCAGCCACCAGCCATTCTCGGCGAGAAGGTTTGTCGGCAACTTTGATGAAGCCAGATGAACGATAAGCTGGCGATATGGCTTGCAGTGCATCCAATCTTGCATAATGGTTTTCTGCTTTTTTACTGTTGACCTTCAAAGGTGTTTGCATGGGAAAACCGTATTTCTCACTCAGTTGCTGAATTTCAGGTTTGAGATCTTCCAAGGCTTGGTTGATCTGATCCTTGAGTAGCGGTTTTTCTTTAGACACGGCCACAGCAACCTGTCCACCCAAACTTTCACCTTGGATGGAAATCACTTGCCAGCGGTTGCTGTACAGGGTTTTGTTATCAAAACCAGCGCTCGGGCCCCAAAGCAAGGCAGTATCAATTTCTTTGTTGTGTAGGGCGGCAAAAACCTCTTCTTGTGAACGAAATGTGCTGGCGATGAATCCTTCTTGGGTTGCGAGCAAAATTTGTGGGGGAGACCCATGTAAAACGCCAACTTTTTTGCCTTTTAAGTCAGACAAAGCAGTGATTTTCAGTCCCTGTGGTGCCACAATCGCATAACTGACAGACAAGAAAGCATTGCTTTTAACCAAGCCCCGGACACGGTATTGAGCGTCTGCAGGCAATGCGAAGTAGGCATCGCAGCCTTCCATGGTAGTTCTGAGCGCGCGACGCTGGTTGAATGACAACCACCACACATATTCAACCGGGGTGCCAAGTCGCTTACCCACCAATTCAGCCAATTCGATATACAAACCCTTTTCAGCGCCCTCAGACTTACTGAATGGCAAGTTATCGGGGTCTGAACATACCCTCAGCGTATCAGCCGCAATTGCCGCAGACAATGTGAAAGACGCCAAAGCGGTTGCACTGACTGCAAACTTGAGGATGCAGGGAAACGACTTAGACATGGTGCAAATACTCCTGAAGTTGAACGACAAGTTTTGAAAATCCATCCATAAAAAGACAGTCAATCCATGTTTACATTATGAGAAATCAACTGACAGCAAGCTGAATCATTAGATTAATGACCTCGGTGGTTCAGTCAATATTTTTCTCAAAATATATACAAAGAAGCAAAATCAAAAATCACATATCTTGCAAATATGTTTTTTGAATCAGGTTCTTTCAAAGACCGGTACAAAGGACAAAAAAACACCGCCCGCAGGCGGTGTTTTTAGATTGCATCACGCTCAGTTGACAGCGAACACAAACAAAGTGCCACCTTCAGGGCTGGCAGCAACCATGCGCTCACCCATCTTGCCGAAGAAGGCAGGTATGGATTGTGTGCGACCAGACACCACGGCCACATACTGCTTACCGTCCAACTCATAGGTCATGGGAGCGGCTGTGATGCCAGAACCAGTGTTGAATTTCCACAGTTCTTTGCCTGTTTTGGCATCCAAGGCGCGGAAAGCACCTTTGATGTCACCCGCAAAAACCAAACCGGTGGAAGTGGTCATGTGCCACCGTTGAAAGGCAGTTCGTCCTTGTTGAACCAAACTTCTTTTTGCTTCACGGGATCCCATGCTTTCAAACCGCCGCCGTGACCGCCAGGACCCACTTTGTCCAAGTCAAAGTTCACGCCCAGGTAGAACTGGCCACGCTTGTACTCTTCTTGCACGCCTTCCAAGTCCATGCACAGGTTGATGGTGGGGATGTACACCAAGCCTGTTTTGGGGTTGTAGGACATTGGCATCCAGTTTTTACCGCCAATCAAGTTGGGGCAAATGTCACGTGCCCATTTTTTCAAACGAGGACGCTTTTCGTTGTTGGGTGCTTCGATAGGCATGCCAGTTTTCAGGTCGATGCCAGTGGCCCAATTGACACCGTTGACGAATTGCTTGGCAGAAATCAATTTGCCATTGGCACGGTCCAACACATAGAAGAAACCGTTACGGTTGGCTTGCATCACGACAGGTACTTTTTTGCCATCGACAGGCAGATCAGCAAAAACGAGTTCGTTCACGCCGTCATAGTCCCATGCATCATGGGGTGTGAACTGGTAGTGCCAAACGATGTTGCCTGTGTCGGGGTTCAAAGCCACCAC
>JBJTXF010000362.1:0-2127 GCA_046082145.1 Limnohabitans sp.
GCTGGTCACAAAAATCTTGCCGTCACCGATCTTGCCGGTGCGTGCGGCGTTTTCAATGGCTTCAATCACTTGGTCGACCAGATCGGCGGCCACAGCGGCTTCAATCTTGACCTTGGGAAGAAAGTCCACCACGTATTCCGCACCGCGGTACAACTCGGTGTGCCCTTTTTGTCGACCAAAGCCTTTGACTTCGGTGACAGTGATGCCTTGAACCCCGATGGCTGACAAGGCTTCGCGCACCTCGTCGAGCTTGAAGGGTTTGATGATGGCCGTGATCAGTTTCATAGGTTCTCCTAGAGTCATGGGGCTGCGCCAGGCGAATACAAGACATTCGAAAAAACGCAGTGCAAGTACTCTTAGCAGTCTCTGTGCCAAGCAAAAATCTCAACCAACTTGCCCTGTATCGGGGCTTGAGCGAGCGCAGATCTTTTGCGATGCGCATTTTTGGTGCATCAAAAGGGCGCAACTCGCACAATTTTGGTGTGCTGTAAACAGGCAAGGCGGTTTTGATGGCGTATGCGCAGGTGCACAGTTGCACGCTTTGGGGCTTGAAAGCACCGGCGGTCAGCGTCGAGGTGCATTTGGCCAACGGCTTGCCGCAGTTTGTTTTGGTGGGTTTGGCCGATACCGAAGTGCGTGAAGCCAGAGAGCGGGTGCGTTCGGCCATATTGAACAGTGGCTTGGTGTTTCCTTCCAACAAACGCATCATTGTGAATTTGGCCCCGGCCGATTTGCCGAAAGATTCAGGCCGGTTTGATTTGCCGATCGCCATGGGCATTCTGGCGGCCAGCGAACAAATCGATATCCAAACGCTGCAGAAATATGTGTTTGCCGGTGAGCTGTCCCTGTCCGGTGAGCTTAGGCCCGTGAGGGGTGCTTTGGCCATGTTGCTAGGCTGGCATCAAACGCATCAACATCAAAAACTCGCCTGGGTGTTGCCAGTTGACAGCGCCAAGGAAGCGGCGGTGTTGACCGACGCTTGCGTTTACCAAGCCAACCATTTGCGTGATGTGGTGCAAGCCTTGGCCTTGCCTGGCAGCGTGCCGCTTGATCCGCCTTCACTGGCGTGGTCAAGGGTATGCGCAGGTTCAGCCATGTCGGCCTTGCCCCACCAGACGGCGTTGGACTTGCAAGAGGTGCGCGGCCAAACCGCCCCAAAGCGGGCGCTGGAAATCGCGGCTGCGGGTGGCCACAGTTTGTTGATGGTGGGGCCACCCGGCAGCGGCAAATCCATGTTGGCGCAACGGCTGCCCGGCTTGATGCCCGCGTTGTCCGAAGAACTTGCCATGGCCTCTGCCGCCATACTCAGTTTGGCTGGTCAATTTCAACCCACCCTGTGGGGACAACGCGCTTACCGACAGCCGCATCACAGCGCGACCATGGCCGCTTTGGTGGGCGGTGGGTCTCCACCTCGGCCCGGAGAAATTTCATTGGCCCACCACGGCTTGTTGTTTCTGGATGAGCCGGCGGAGTTTTCACGTTCAGCCTTGGAAGCGTTGCGTGAGCCCTTGGAAAACGGTCGCATCACGTTGTCTCGCGCCAGACACCAAGCAGAGTTTCCGGCGCGGTTTCAGTGGGTGGCGGCGATGAACCCTTGTCCTTGTGGCAACCTGGGCTCGCAACACCCAGCGTGTCGGTGCACACCCGATCAAATCACGCGCTACCAGGCCAAACTCAGTGGCCCATTGTTAGACCGCATCGACATGCAAGTGCATGTGCCTGCATTGCCCGCAGACATGTTGATTCATGCGCCAGTGGGTGAAAGCAGCACGGTGGTGCAAGCGCGGTGTCAAATGGCGCACGACCGGGCGTTGTCTCGCAGAGGGGTCAGCAACCATTTGCTCGGGCCTGCACAAGTTCAGCAACTGACCATGGACGATGCCGCTCGGCAATGTCTGCAACAAAAGTCTGCCCGATCGGGTTGGTCGGCGCGCACGGTGCACCGGTTGATGCGCTTGGCACAAACCATCGCCGACTTGGCGCAGGCGGATGAAATCGCCTTGACCCATGTGATGCAAGCCATGCATTTCAAAATGCCCTTCAAGCCATGAACACTTGCTTGAGCGTTCGTGAGGGTTATCGGGAAGATGCCAGGGATTGTTGTTTGACAATAGCGGTTTGCTTTCG
>JBJTXF010000363.1:0-4642 GCA_046082145.1 Limnohabitans sp.
CGGCTTGCACTGCAGGTAGCACCACCGAGACCGCGTACATGCCACTGTTGCCCAGCAGCATCAGCCACAAAGTGTTCAGCAATCGCCAGGCGGCTTTGCTTGAATCGATGTCAGAGGTATGGGCGTATTGAATGGTCATTGAAATGACTCAGTGAAACAAAACAGCGCCTTAGGCCGTTTGAAATTGCAACGCCGCCAGGCTGGCATACAAACCGCCTTTGGCCACCAATTCGTTGTGGTTGCCTTGTTCCACCAATCGGCTATGGTCCAGCACCCAAATCACATCGGCTTTTTGCACCGTCGCCAAACGGTGTGCAATGACCAGGGTGGTGCGGCCTTGCATGGCGGTTTCCAAGGCGGCTTGCACCATGCGTTCGCTGTGGGCATCGAGTGCGCTGGTGGCTTCGTCGAGCAACAGCAGCGGCGGGTTTTTCAGCATGGCTCTGGCAATCGCGATACGTTGGCGTTGACCCCCCGACAAGCGCACACCTTTCTCTCCCAAAAACGTGTCATAGCCTTGGGGCAATTGCACGATAAATTCATCGGCAAACGCAGCTTTGGCAGCTGCCAGCACGTCGTCATCAGAGGCTTGCGGTTTGCCGTAGCGGATGTTGTCCATGGCACTGCCCGAAAAGATCACGGGCTCCTGCGGCACGATGCCAATGCGCAGACGCAAGTCATGCAGCGACAGTTCGTTGATGGGCACGCCATCGAGCACCACGCGACCTGATTGCGGGTCATAAAAACGCAGCAATAAACCGAACAACGTGGACTTGCCTGCGCCACTGGGGCCGACCACTGCCACGGTTTGACCAGCTCGAATCTCGCCACTGAGACCGGCCAATGCCAGAGTTTGCGGTCGAGAGGGGTAATGGAAATTCAATTGGTCTAACCGCAAAGATGAACCACGTTCGGGCCATGCGGCTTGCTTGGGTTGTGCCGGTGAGCTGACCACCGAGCGGGTGTTGAGCAACTCCATCAAGCGTTCGGTGGCGCCAGCGGCACGCAGCAAATCACCGTAGACCTCACCCAGCACCGCGAACGCGCTGGCCAGCAAAATCACATAGACCACGGTTTGGCCCAGTTCACCCGCGGTCATGCTGCCGTTGCGCACGGCCATGGTGCCTTGGTACAAGCCCCACAACAAAGCGGCACTGCTGGCCAAAATGATGAAACCCACCAACACCGAGCGCGCCAATGCGCGGCGCAGAGAAGTTTTCACGGCTTGCTCTGTGGAGCCCACAAAACGCTCGGCTTCTCGCATTTCGGCGGTATAGCTTTGCACCACGGGGATGGCGTTGAGGACTTCGGCTGCCAATGCGCTGGCATCTGCCACCCGGTCCTGACTGGCCCGCGACAGTTTGCGCACCCGCCGCCCCAAAGTCATGCTCGGCCAGACCACCAGCACCAACAAACCCATGACTTGCAGCATCAGCATGGGGTGATTCCACACCAGCATCAACAAGGCCCCGGTGCCCATCACCAAATTGCGCAAGCCCATGGACAGCGAAGAGCCAACCACGGTTTGCACCAGCGTGGTGTCGTTCGACAAACGCGACAACACCTCGCCGGTTTGCGTGGTTTCAAAGAACGTTGGGCTTTGTTGCAACACATGGCCATATACCGCGTTACGCACATCAGCGGTGATGCGCTCGCCCAACCAAGTGACGGTGTAAAAACGCGCGGCTGAAAACAACGCCAAAGAAGCGGCCACGCCAAACAATTGCATGAATTGACCGGCTAAACGCTGTGCGCTGTCGGGGCCGCCAAAGCCTTGATCGATCAATTGCCGCAATGCCCAAGGGAACGCCAGCGTGGCTCCGGCAGCCAGCAATAAAAACAGCCCGGCCAGCGCAACCCGGCCTTTGTAGGGACGGACAAACGGAAGCAGGCCTCTGAGCGATGGGGGGTTGGGATTCACGCTGGTATGAGCCGCTAAGATGCCTTGGTGAAGAACCGATTTGAATCAGAAAAAACACCACAAACCGGTGCAAACACCGGTGGTCAGTTGTATGAGACCATCGATCAGCGTACCGACGACCAACACTGGCAGACCCAAGTACACCAGCGCCCACCAGACAGCCATTCCCGTCAGGCGGGGTTCAGGGATTTGGTGACCCATCACAGTTTGCACCGGATGGCGTTTGAAAAACTTCTTCCACATGCCTGCATGGTAACCAATACGGGAAGTCTTCCATGAACGTTGACTGGCGCAGCAACGACATAGAGGTTTGGGACCAGGCACATGCTGCTGCTGCCGGTCCTTTGCAGCAGGACTGGGCCTATGGATCTACCATGGTGTCGATGGGTGCGCGCGTGTTGCGTGCCAGGGTCGAGGCGGACGGTGTCACCGTCGCGCAAGCGCAATGCATTGTTCGCCAGTACAGTAAATGGCTGTCGTTTGCTTTGTGTACCCGTGGCCCATTGTGGTTGCAAGCGATGGCCGCCAAGGACAAGGCGCATGTCTACCGGCTTTTGCGTCAGACCTTACCTTTGGGTGGGCTGACATTCATGGTCGTCACACCGGATGAGCCGCTCAACGATGATTTGGGGTTACGGCGTTTTCGGCGGGTTATGACGGGCTACAGCACGGTGCAGTTGGATATTTCGCAGCCGTTGGATGTCCTCAGAGCCCAGCTTGACAGCCGATGGCGGCAACCTCTTGCGCACGCAGAGAATGCGGGGCTGAATGTTCAGCGCATGGGAACAAACCCCGGTCAATACCGTTGGTTGTTGGATGCTGAAATGAAACAACGTGCCGAGCGCCATTTGGATGGCATGCCCTTGGTTTGGTTTGAGCGCTATGCCGAATCACGCAAGCAACCGGCGCGAAATCTGCTGTCGTTTCGCGCTGACATGGGACGAGATCGCTTGGCTGGCATGCTGTTTTTGATCCACGGTCAGGCGGCTACCTACCAAATTGGTTGGACTTCACAAGCGGGTCGTGAAACCAATGCACACCATCTGATGCTTTGGCGTGGTATTGAAGCCCTGCAAGAACGCGGTGTGCGTATGCTGGATTTGGGCGGTGTCAACACCCAGCGCAGCGCGGGCGTAGCGCGCTTCAAAATGGCCATGGGCGGGGTGGTCAAACGATTGGCAGGCAGTTACTTGTTATGAGTGCGCTGTGTTTTGAAGTGCAAGAAGCTTGTATCGAGCGTGCCCAAAGGACGCTGTTTCAACCGGTGAGTTTTGCATTGCAAGCAGGCCAGGCTTTGCATCTGCAGGGCGATAACGGCGCGGGCAAAACCAGTTTGCTGCGTGCTTTGTGCGGCTTGTCGCCTTTGTCGCAAGGTGTGGTGCGTTGGTGCGGCGAGTTGTTGCCAGCGGCCAAACTGGCTTTTGCCAAAGAGGTGTTTTATTTGGGCCATGCGCTTGGGTTGAAAGACGAACTCTCTGCTTTGGAAAATTTGCAAACCGCTTGCGCGATAGCGAACCAGGCATTGAAGACCGACGCAGCGGTGTCGGCCTTGCAGGCACAAGGCTTGAACAAACGCATGCATTTGCCGTTGCGTGTGTTGTCCCAAGGCCAAAAGCGGCGGGTGGCATTGGCCCGTTTGCAGGTATCTGCCGCACGTTTGTGGTTGTTGGACGAGCCCTGGGTGGCGTTGGACCAGTCTGCACAATCCGCGCTCACCGAATTGTTGCGTTCGCATGTCGCGCGAGGTGGCTTGTTGTTGTTCACCAGTCACCAGGCGCAGGATTTGGGTGATGCAGTGAGCGTTTTGAGGCTGCAAGCATGAACATATTCTTCACCGTGGTATGGCGAGATATGCGTTTGGCCATGCGCCGCAAGTCAGAGGTGCTCAACAGTGTGTTTTTCTTTGTGGTGGTCGCCGCACTGTTTCCACTCGCGATCGGTCCTGAACCGCAAATGCTTAGACAAATTGGACCGGGTGTGTTGTGGGTGGGTGCTTTGCTGGCCACTTTGTTGGGCTTATCGCGCATGTTTGAGGGTGACTTTCGTGATGGCAGTTTGGAACATATGTTGTTGTCCCCGCATTCCTTAGGGCTTATGGTGCTCGGGAAAATCACCGCGCATTGGTTGTTGTGTGGGGTGCCCTTGGTAATATTGGCGCCGGTATTGGGTTTGCAGTTTGACTTGAGCACGCAAGCGTTGTCCATGTTGTGTTGGTCGTTGTTGTTGGGCACACCCGTGTTGTCTTGTATCGGTGCCATCGGTGCGGCATTGACCTTGGGCGTGCGTGGTGGCGGTATTTTGATGTCCCTGTTGGTATTGCCCTTGTATGTACCGGTGCTGGTGTTTGGTGCCGGGGCGGTGCAAGCCCTTGAGTCTGGTGTGGGTGCGCAAGCCCATGTGTCGATTTTGCTGGCCATGCTGTTGCCCGCACTGTTTTTCAGCCCTTGGGCTTGCAGCGCCGGTCTACGTATCGCCCTGGAATGAATGAATGGCTATTCGCTGGTTTTATTACGCTGCCCCGCAAAATTTTTATATATTGGCCGCGCGACTGTGGCCTTGGTTAGCGGCACTGGCCGTTGCATTGGGTGTGGTAGGTCTGTGGGTGGGATTTGCGCTGGCCCCAGAGGATGCTCAGCAAGGTGAGGGCTACCGCATCATTTTTGTCCATGTGCCCGTGTCGTGGATGTCGATGATCATTTATTTGGCCATGGCTTTTTGGAG
>JBJTXF010000364.1:0-5803 GCA_046082145.1 Limnohabitans sp.
ATCCATTTTCAACACGATATTCAACGTGTTGAAGCTCCGCCTGAAGCCACACTTACAGTGATATGTGAAGGTCACAACAGCCAAACACGCCAAGAACTTGGCGTGTCCTACCAGAGCTTGCCTTACGAGCAACATGCATTGGCCACCCGAGTGCAATTCGACAAACCGCATCGACAACAGGCACTGCAATGGTTTGCGCGTCACCAGGGTGAACTAGACACATTGGCTTTGCTGCCATTAGGAGGCCATAACGGGCAAGAAGCTGCTGTAGTGTGGTCGTTGCCCTCAGCGCGTGCGTTGGCGCTTGAACAATCGTCGGCAGACGAAGTGTCTGAGGCGCTGACACAGGCCAGTCAACTTGTATGGGGACCGTTGAAAATCATGGCACCCATTCATGTCTGGCCACTGAAACTGGCCCAGGCCCTGCAGTGGAGTGGTCGTTTCCACAATGGTCATGCATGGGTGTTGGCTGGCGATGCAGCGCACACCATCCACCCACTAGCAGGCATGGGCTTGAACCTGGGTTTGGCCGATGTCAGTGAACTAGCCAATGTACTCAAAGAACGAGAAACCTCGGCCTACTGGCGTCCCTTGAACGACCCCTATTTTTTGCGCCGCTATGAACGCGCTCGCAAAGCGGGTATGCAGTCCACTTGGCTGGCTTGCGATGGACTGCAGCGTTTGTTCAGCCACCCCAATATGACCATCCAACAATTGCGCAATTGGGGCCTCAATAGCTTTAACCAGTTCAATACCCTTAAGCTTTGGACCATGCGCCAAGCCATGCAATAACCAACACACGGAATCACCATGTATCAACACTCGTTACATCGTACGCTAACCTTTTTTTTTGGATTCGTTCTGAATTGCTTGATTGGTTCTGCAGTGTTTGCACAGGGTGAAGAAGCTCAAATTCGAAAAAACCTCAAAGAGCGCATGCCGCAAATTCAACCTATTGATGAAGTGCGACGTACGCCTATGCCTGGTTTGTTTGAACTTCGCGTGGATGGCAGCGATATTTATTACACTGATGCGAACGGCCATTTTTTGTTGCAAGGCCAGTTGATAGATACACGCAACCAGCGCAATTTGACCGAAGAGCGGTTGCAAAAAATCACCGCTATCGATTTCAAATCATTGCAATTCAAGGATGCCATCAGCTGGGTCAAGGGCAATGGCGAAAGAAAGCTGGCGATATTCGAAGATCCCAATTGCGGTTACTGCAAGCGGTTTGAGCGTGAAATTGCGAAATTAGACAACGTCACTATATTTGTCTTCCTCTACCCCATACTGGGTAAAGACTCCTTAGATAAATCCAAGTTTATTTGGTGCGCCAAAGACCCCGCCAAATCTTGGCAAGACTGGATGCTTCGTGATCAAACACCGGTCGCAGCGAGTTGTGACACGGCCAGCCTAAAACGCAATCTGGAATTCGGTCAAAAAATGAAAATCACAGGCACCCCCACTACTTTGCTAACCGATGGAACACGCATTCCGGGTGCGGTCGACTTGGCTCAACTGGAAAAATTGCTGGCAAAGCAATGAGTGCACAAACTTCTTCGGTTCATTTTTATATTCGGGTACTCAATCTGCACGCCCACCAATGGGACGTTGAGTTGGTGCTGCAACAACCCCAAGCATTGCAACAACTTCAACTGCCTGTCTGGATCCCGGGCAGTTATATGGTGAGAGAGTTTTCCAAGCAACTCAGCCACATCAGAGCCACGCAAAACGGTACCGCCTGTTCCATTGAACAAACCGCCAAAGCCACTTGGCAAGTGCATGCCGACCCGACGCAACCCTTGCATGTGCGCTACACCGTCCATGCCTACGACGCATCGGTTCGCACTGCATGGCTTGATGCACTGCGAGGTTTTTTCAACCCGACCAGTTTATGTTTGATCGCAGTAGGACATGAAACCCAACCCCACACGATTGACATTGAGCAACCCAAAGCATGCCCGCACTGGCGTGTAGCCACTCCACTGCAGGCCCTCAAAACACATTCCAACGGTTTTGGCCTGTACAAAGCGGTTAACTATGACAAATTGGCTGACTCGCCGGTTGAAATGGCCGACTTTTGGGCGGGTGAATTTGTCGCTAAAGGGGTGTCACACCGGGTTGTCGTCACGGGTGCCACACCCTCGTTTGATGGACAACGGTTGCTGGCTGACATGCAAAAAATTGTCGAAACCGAAATTCGTTTTTGGCATGGTGCTGGAAAACCACCGCACGATCGGTATGTGTTTTTGATCAATGCAGTAGCGGACGGTTATGGCGGTTTAGAACATTCGCACAGCACCGCGTTGATGTGCAAACGCGACGACCTGCCTCGCACAGACCAAATGGGATTGAGCGATGGCTACATCGGTTTGTTAGGTTTAATCAGCCACGAATATTTCCATACATGGAATGTCAAACGCTTGCGGCCTGATGCCTTCACCCACTACGACTACACGCAAGAAAATTACACCTCCCTGCTATGGTTCTTTGAAGGCTTGACCAGTTATTACGACGATGTATTGTTGTGCCGTGCAGAATTGATTTCTCCTGCGGTGTATTTGAAATTGCTTGGCAAAACCATCAACAACGTACTTCAAACTCCCGGGCGACAGGTTCACAGCGTGGCCCAAGCCAGTTTTGAAGCATGGACCAAGCTGTACCGACCCGATGCAAACAGCCCGAACTTGTCTGTCAGTTATTACGCCAAAGGTGCTTTGGTCGGTCTGTGTTTAGATTTGTCATTGCGTCAATCTGGGCACAGTTTGGACCCTGTGATGCGGTATTTGTGGCAGCACTGTAAAGCGGGTCCCATGAATGAGGACGATGTGTTGAATGCGCTCAAGGCGTTGACAGGCCGCAGTTGGCGTCGCGAGATCAAGGCATGGGTGCACGGCACGATTGAATTGCCATTGCAGGAATTGCTCCAAGCGCAAGGTGTCGAAATCATCGAAGAGAACTGCCCCCTGGCACAACAACTGGGTTTGCGGGTGCAAGAAAACCATGCGATACACATCCAAACCGTGCTCAATGGCAGCGCCGCTGAAATCGCAGGATTTGCTCCGGGCGATGAATGGTTGGGCGTGGCTATCGCCGCTGACCGCCGAACCGATGCCAGTGCTTGGCGAATCAAACGCCTGGACCAGTTACCCCACCTGATTGGTAAACACAAAAACTTCACCGCTTTGATTTCCCGTGACGGCAGATTGCTGCAACTGCCAGTTCGAATGCCCTCCAAGTCTGTCAAGCAATGGCGATTGGCCATTGCGCAAGCCCATAAAGTGGGGCTTTGGTTGGCAGGAAAGCAGGCTTGACGGATTGTTGGAACCGAGCGCGTCAGAGTTTTCGCAAGTCAACCACACGCTTGGCCTTGCCTTGGCTACGCTCAATGCTGCCTTCAGCACATAACTCGACCAACAAACTGCTGCCAATATAGGCTTTTGCATCATGCATCAATGCCTCTGCGGCAGCCAAGGCTTGACCAGAGTCAGGTGCGAGTCCCGCGCGTGTTTCCACTTTGACCGTCAAATGATCTAAGGGGCCGGAACGTGTCAACACACATTGGTAGTGCGCACTCAAAGCAGGTTGACGCAAGATCAATTCTTCTATTTGAGAGGGAAACACATTGACGCCACGAACAATCATCATGTCGTCACTGCGGCCGGTGATTTTTTCAATGCGTCGCATGGTGCGAGAAGTGCCTGGCAACAAGCGCGTGAGGTCGCGTGTTCGGTAACGGATGATGGGCATGGCTTCTTTGGTGAGACTGGTGAACACCAACTCGCCCCACTCACCGTCTGCCATTGGTGTACCCATTTCCGGGTCGATGATTTCGGGGTAGAAATGGTCTTCCCAGACCGTCGGGCCATCTTTGGTCTCCACGCACTCGCTGGCGACTCCCGGGCCGATCACTTCGGATAAGCCGTAAATATCTACAGCATCAATGCCCAAACGTTTCTCTATATTGATGCGCATGTCGTTGGTCCAAGGCTCAGCACCAAAAATACCTAAACGCAAGCTGACCTCATTTGCGGGTATGCCTTGACGCTCAAATTCATCGGCCAAAGCCAGCATATAGCTGGGCGTGACCATGATGATGTCGGGTTTGAAATCATGGATCAACTGCACTTGTCGTTCGGTTTGTCCGCCGCCAAAAGGAACAACTGTGAGCCCCAATTTTTCTGCGCCGTAATGCGCCCCCAAGCCCCCGGTGAACAAGCCATATCCATAACTAATATGGACTGTGTCGCCCGGTAGGGCACCGGCTGCGCGAATACTGCGCGCCACACATTGCGACCACATGTCAATATCGTTCAAGGTGTAGCCTACCACCGTCGGCTTGCCTGTGGTCCCACTTGAAGCATGGATACGAGCGAGTTGTTCACGAGGTACTGCAAACATGCCAAAGGGATAGCTGTCACGCAAATCTGCTTTGGTGGTGAAAGGGAAATGGGATAAATCTGACAAGCTGCGGCAATCAGAAGGATGCACACCTGAAGCATCAAACTTAGCCCGATAGACAGAAGAGTTTGTATAGGCATGCATCAAGGTGGAACGCAAACGCTGCAGTTGTAATGCGCGCAATTCATCCACACTGGCTTTTTCAATGGGTTCTAAATGAAATGTTTTGTTCATGGTGTCACCACCTGTCCGGCTATTTGCGCACTTTTCCCTCTGAACAAGGCAATCACTTCGTCATGTTGATTGCGCACAGTCATGTCGTAGACCCCGTGCCGACCGCTCAGTACTTGCTCTTGGCCAGTGCATGTCAGTACATCGTTTAATTTCGCAGGCTTTAAAAATTCGATGCTTGCGGCTGCGGCGACAGCATTGTGGTTGTGGCTATTGCACGCAAATGCAAAAGTGGAATCTGCCAAGGTAAAAATAAATCCACCATGGCAAATACCATGGCCATTCAAATGCAAAGGGCGCACTTGCATGCGCATGCATGCGTGACCTGGCGCACATAGCAATAACTCCATTCCCATGGTGTCTTTGGAAGCCACATCCGCAGCGAACATGGTGCTGCCCACTAACTCAGCCAATGCATCTAAGCTTTGAGTGGATGACATGGATTACTGTCCCGTGAATTGCGCAGGACGTTTTTGTAAAAAAGCAGTCACGCCTTCGATGTAGTCATGGGTTTTGCCCAACGCAGATTGGGTGTCTCTTTCCACATCGAGCTGCTGGTTCAAACTGCGGGCACCTGCTTCACGCAACAACGCACGTGTAGCGACCAACGCTTTGGTGGGCATGGCCGCGAGTCGTGTGGCCAATTCCATCGAAGCAGCCACACAATCGTCAGCAACATCCCAAATCATGCCCCACTCTTTGGCTTGGGCTGCTGGCAATTTATCGCCCGTCATGGCCAATGCCATGGCACGGGCCAAGCCCAAACGCTCAACCAAAAACCAACTGCTGCCTGCGTCAGGTATCAATCCAATTTTGCTGAAGGCTTGAATAAAGTTGGCAGTCGGGGCGGCAATGGCAATGTCACAGGTCATCACCAAGGATGCACCCGCACCAGCGGCCACACCATTGACAGCAGCGACAGTGGGCATGCGCAACTGTTGTAACCGACGTGTGGTCGGGTTGAAAGCCTGATCAATCACAGGCCCCGGGTCAGCGCGCTCGACCAAATTGGGGCCATCTGCAAAATCGAATTCAGCCAAATCTGCGCCAGCACAAAAACCCCGACCTGAACCGGTGATCACCAGGGCGCGAATATTGACATCTGCTTCAGCCGCATCTAAGGCCGCCCACAAATCGTGGTGCATGCGGCGGGTAAAACTGTTGAGCGACT
>JBJTXF010000365.1:0-5252 GCA_046082145.1 Limnohabitans sp.
CCACACAAACCATTTCGCACGCTGGCCCATTTGCAATGGGCTTTGGCCAACAGCGTGACGCAAGCCACGCATGCGCAACAATTGGCATTGGTAAAAGCACACCCGATACTGGCGGCCAAGCCAGCTGTGGGCTTGACGAACGAATCCCAACAAGAGCAACGTTTGGCCGGGCTTTGGCAAAGTACGCCTGAGCAAGCCGATGAATTGAGACAACTCAACCAAGATTACTTGTCGCATTTCGGTTGGCCATTCATCATCGCTGTGCGTGGGCCTCGCGGTTTGGGGCTGTCACCCGAAACCATCTTGGCTGAACTGCGACGCCGCATGTCACATGCCCCTGCCCTCGAATTCCATGAATGCTTGCGACAAATTCACCGCATAGCCGAAACCCGATTGAACGAAAAATGCAAGCAATGGCCAACACTGGGTGGTGAAGTCTGGGACTGGCATGAATGGCTGGCCCAATTCAGTGACCCGGGCTTTGCCGAACAAGGGCAACTCAGTGTGAGCTATCTCTCAACCGCACACGTGTTGTGCGCTCAGACCTTGCGATTGGGCATGCTGGCTTGCGGATTTGATGAAGTTGAGATTGATGCAGTGGGCAATGTGGTCGGCCGCTATCACCCGAAAAAAAAGTCTGCGCCGTATGTGATGACCGGCAGCCATTACGACACGGTTCGCAACGGTGGCAAGTACGACGGTCGCTTGGGTATTTTTGTCCCCATGGCCTGTGTGCGTGAATGGGCCCGCCAAGGCAAACGCTTTGCGGTGGGTTTGGAAGTGGTGGCGTTTGCCGAAGAGGAAGGTCAACGCTACAAAGCCACGTTTTTGGCTTCCAGTGCACTGACCGGTGAATTCGATCCACGGTGGTTGGTGCAAGAAGACACCAACGGCGTGCGTATGAAAGACGCGATGGAACAGGCGGGTTACCGGGTCGCTGATATTGACCGCATTCGCCGTGACCCCAGCCGATACCTGGGCTTTGTGGAAATACACATCGAACAAGGTCCCGTGTTGCACCGCATGCATTTGCCTTTGGGCATCGTGACTTCAATCAACGGCAGTGTTCGTTATGTGGTGAAGATCACCGGCACAGCCAGTCATGCCGGCACAAGTCCCATGAACCAACGCCAAGATGCCGTGGCTGCATTTGCACAATGGGCGGTGTATGTTGAACAACGCGCGAAGCAAGATGGTGATTCTGTGGCCACGGTGGGCATGTTGAACGTGCCGCAAGGTTCTATCAATGTCGTGCCGGGTGCGTGTCATTTCAGCTTGGACATGCGCGCACCGAACGACGCTCAACGTGATGCCCTGGCGCACGACATCTTGCAGCGATTGCGCGATGTGTGCGAAGAACGCGGTGTGCAATGCGCGATCGAAGAAACGGTACGCGCCGCTGCCGCCCCCAGCGACAAGGCGCTGCAAAACCGTTGGGAGAAAGCGGTGTCCGAACTGGGCTTGCCCATTCACCGCATGCCCAGCGGCGCTGGCCACGACGCCATGAAGATGCACTGTGTGATGCCACAAGCCATGTTGTTTGTGCGCGGAGAAAACCAAGGCATCAGCCACAACCCGTTGGAATGCACCACCGCGGACGATATGCAACTCGCGATGGAAGCTTTCTCTTTGTTTATCAACGATTTTTGAACAGACGGGTAAAAACCTACGCTCACCAAACCGCATAGTTCATATTCAGCCAAACACGCTTCATCGAACACGCATTGCTGATGTGCGTTGTAGTCGCTGCAGTAGCAGGACAGCTTTGGTCGCTGACATATTTGGCCAATTCGGCTCTGAACAAAAGTTTTTTACTAAACTTCCAGTCCAAGCGAACATCCAGTTCTTTGCCCAAGGCAGCCAAGTCTTTCGCTGTCTTGAACTGATGGTAGTCCACTTGAAAACCCCATTTGTTGCCGTTGTAGCCCGTGCTCAGCCAAGTGTCTTGAACACCCTTGGCTGGTGTGGAGTTGAACTTGTCCGCCCAGCCTTGGGTGGGGTGCAGCAAGCCCAGTGGGTTGTAAAAGCCAATCGTCCCATTGCCACCCAAAGTCTCTTGGTAAACACCCAAAAAATGGGTAGCCGCATTGATGCTCGTGCCATATTGCAAGTAATTCGTGTCTGGCATGGTGCCATTGGCATAGGACGATTGTCTGCCTGATTCGACCAAGTATTTGAGTTGGTAGTCGGATGAGGTGGCAATTTTTCCATCCGCGCGAACCGTTTGTATTTTGTTGGAAGGTGCTGTAGCGGAAGAAGATGTTTTACGGTCATGCAGATAAGCAGAACCTAACAAAGTATGGCCAGGAATCCATTCGTAACTGGCGCGAAAAACCGTGAAATCTGTTTCACGTTCGAAAGTATCGGGTCCGCGCTCTTTCAGAAAGTAACCGATAAATAAATTCAGCGGTTGCCCTTTGGCCAGCTCTGCTGAAACGCCTTGGTAAAAACGTTGGGTCTGACGAAATTCATTCGGGCCCACAAAACGGGTTCGGTCTAGATCCAGTTTTTGTCGTCCGAGCTTCAACCCCGAACCTGCAGCCATGTTCCAAAACACAAAAGCCTCGGTGAAATCGGTCTCGTCCTTGGCGGGCGTCCAAGGGTAATTGCTGGTTTTCACCCTATTGTCGTCATTGAATTCGCTGTTGAGTTGGGTACTGCTGACCAACAAAACCCGAAAGCCTAATCCATGCCGTGAATTCGACCGCCAACCCAGCTGGGAGCGCTGCATCAGGGCGTTACCCTCTTTGGGCTTTCCATCGTCTTGTAGGGTTTCCGAGCGCAAGCGAAAGGACAACTCTGGCGTACCCGTGGTCCATGCTTGCAGAAAACTCTCAGCTTCTGTGGATTGTGCATAGGCTGGCAAAGTCAAGAACCACAACAGGCAAACACACCTGCCGACCCATTTTGGCAACATGCGCGGCAAGCCGTCCGAATGGCGAGGGACAGAAGGGATCGACGAAATAGATGAATGCATATAGAAAGTCACAATTGACAAAACTGTTAAGTATACTTCTACAAATATCAATAGCAAATCCTCATATTGGCTTTTTGGTGCCACTTTGGTTCCGTCCAGTTGCCAACTCATGCACACATAACCCAGAACGAATATGTTTTTCTACCGTATAAACGCGAATACTTGGATAAAAAATCATCTAAATCGACATAAATTTGTATTTATCTTCAAATAAATTAATTGATACTGAATATTTTTATATTTTGAATTTGTTGAATTGCTTTATGATCGTTCTCGACTTCATTTCAAACAAGGATCAAGCCCATGGCCAAAAACATCCGATATGGGGAGTATGTACAGGCTGTCACTGTCGACTCAAACACCATCAGCTACGACAAGCTGATGCCCAAACCCAAGCTTGACAAAAATGGCAAGGAAATCACCAGCAAGCCGGAAAAGCTCAAGCTGGCGGGAGCCGACATTGTTAACTTGTTGACGCCTTACTTCAACACCCGATTCATGGAGCAGGCCCGCGCTGTGGTGCCTTTGGCTTTGTTTCTGGGATTGTTCCAATACCTTGTTTTGCAAAGGTCGATTGCCGACGCTACCCTGATTACCGGTGGTTTGATCGCTGTGATGATCGGTTTGACGATCTTCATGGAAGGTCTGAAGCTGGGCTTGATGCCATTTGGGGACATCATTGGAAATAAATTGCCGCAAAAACTCCCGCTTCCGGGTGTTTTGACTATTGCATTCTTGCTCGGCATCGGCTGTACCTATGCTGAACCTGCAATTGGTACGTTGCAGGTGGCCGGTTCGATTGTGGACCCCACCAAAGCCCCGTACCTTTACACCATGCTTAATGCACATGCACCCATGACCGTGTTGTTGGTGGGTCTGGGGGTGGGCGTGGCTGCTGTGTTGGGAACAGTGCGCTTCTTATATGACTGGTCGCTCAAGCCTTTGATCTTCATTGCCTTGGCTCCTGGTGTCTTGTTGACAGCCTATTGCGCCATGGACCCCGAACTCGCCACCATTGTTGGATTGGCTTGGGATTGCGGTGCTGTCACCACGGGGCCTGTGACGGTACCGTTGGTGTTGGCATTGGGCATTGGCGTGGCTAGCTCGGGCGGCAAAGGCAGCGGGCAATTGTCTGGATTTGGTATTGTGACTTTGGCTTCGATCTTCCCCATTGTTGCTGTCTTGAGCTTGGGTATCTATCTGAAGTTCACTGTGCCTGTGGCTGAAATCTTGGCTGCAGCAGATGCAGCCAAAGCCGCTGCTGCAGCTGCCACCAATCCCGCATGGTATGAAGTGTCACCTGGCCTCGATGTCAAAATGGGCGTGCAAGCGATTGTGCCTTTGGTATTGTTCTTGTTGATCGTGTTGTTTGCAGTCTTGCGCGAAAAACTGCCCAATGCATTCATCATCACCATGGGTTTGGTTATGTGCGTCATTGGCATGTGCACCTTCAACGTGGGCTTGACCTACGGTTTGGCCGCCTTGGGCTCACAAACGGGTTCTTTGATACCCATTGCATTCGTCAGCTTGGACGGTCAACCTGCTTTGTACCCAGCCGCCATCGGTATGTTCTTGGCAGCCGCCTTCGCTTGGTTCTTGGGCTATGCCGCCACCATGGCCGAGCCAGCACTGAACGCCTTGGGCGTGACGGTGCAAAACCTGACCAACGGCTCGTTCAAGAAATCCATGTTGATGTACGCTGTTGCTGTGGGTGTTGCCACCGGCATCATGTTGGGCGTGACAAAGTTGATCTTTGACTACAACTTGTTATACATCCTAGTGCCCGGATATGTGATTGCCTTGGTATTGACTATGTTTTCGTCAGAAGCATTCGTTAACGTGGGATGGGACAGTGCAGGCGTCACCACCGGCCCCGTCACCGTGCCTTTGGTTTTGGCCATGGGCTTAGGTTTCGGCAAAGCGGTGGGCGCACTTGAAGGTTTCGGCATCTTGGCTGCCGCCTCTATTGCACCGATTGTCTCGGTGCTTGCCTTGGGCGTGTACGTGGAATGGAAAACCAAACGTGAGCTGCAAAACGCAGCGGCGGCTTGACCCAACACCGCTGACACATCACAGAACATTCATTGACAGAATTTGAAGGGAAATTTCATGGCTACCAAACGTAAAGTCACCAACTTGACGGAAGTCGCAAACATCACCTGTGTGGTTCAAAAAGGCTTGGCTGACACCATCAACCAATCTTTGTTGGATGTCGGTGTTCAAGGTACCACCGTGCATTACGGTGTGGGCACGGGCGTGCGCGAACGCATGGGCA
>JBJTXF010000366.1:0-4642 GCA_046082145.1 Limnohabitans sp.
CTTTTTTCAGGGTGAAACTGGGTTGCAAAAATATTATCCCTTGAAATTGCCGAGGTAAAGGGCTGTCCATAATGGGTTTCCCCAGCGGTGTGGCGCACATCTAACGGCCGCGCGTAAAAACTGTGAACAAAGTAGAAATAACTGTTATCAGGCACGCCAGACCACAAGGCGTGCGGGCTGGTTTGGCGCACCCTGTTCCAACCCATTTGAGGCACCTTGAAGCGGCTGCCATCGGATTGAATGTGTCCCTGTAATTCAAATTTCACCACTTCACCGGGAATCAGCCCCAAACATGCAGTGCCTGGTGCATCGCCCTCGGCGCTGTGGTCAAGCAGCATTTGCATGCCCACACACACGCCAAACAAAGGTTTGTGCGCCGCCGCGTGCAATACCGCTGGCAACAAACCACTGTCATGCAATTCGCGCATGCAGTCACGCATGGCACCTTGGCCGGGTAACACCACCCTGTCTGATTGGTGAACCACTTGCGGGTTGGAAGTGATGCGGACATCAACATTACTGCCGCGCGCTGCTGCCATCACGGCTTGCGCCACAGAGCGCAAATTGCCCATGCCGTAATCAATGACTGCAACACTGGGCATGGGAGGTCTTTAGAGAGAGCCTTTGGTCGAGGGAATCACACCGACAGATCGCGGGTCGAGTTCAACCGCAGCACGCAAGGCACGACCAAATGCTTTGAACACGGTTTCTGCCTGGTGGTGCGCGTTTTCGCCGCGCAAATTGTCGATGTGCAAGGTGACAAAAGCATGGTTGACGAAGCCTTGAAAAAACTCAAACGCCAATTGAGAGTCGAAATGCCCGATCATGCCGCTCTTGAACGGCACATGCATTTCCAAGCCGGGACGTCCGGAAAAATCGACCACCACCCGGCTGAGCGCTTCGTCCAGGGGCACGTAAGCATGTCCATAACGGCGAATGCCTTTTTTGTCGCCCACTGCTTGTGCCACCGCTTGACCCAGGGTGATACCCACATCTTCCACGGTGTGGTGGCCGTCAATGTGCAAATCGCCGGTGGCTTGGATACTCAGATCGATCAGACCGTGTCTTGCAATTTGGTCCAGCATGTGGTCAAAAAAACCGATGCCCGTGGATAAATCTGATTGGCCGGTGCCATCGAGATTGACCCTGACTTGGATTTGTGTTTCTTTGGTGTCGCGGCTGACTTGGGCAATACGTTGTGTCATAGATGGGTATGTTAGATTGGAACCGCCCTCAAGCCAGCACTTCTTTGAGTGCCGAGAGAAATTGGTCGTTTTCTGAAGACGTGCCCACGGTGATTCGCAAGCAATGGTGAAGCACGGGGTGCATTTTAGAAACGTTCTTGACCAGAATATGTTTGAGGCGCAAAGCTTCAAACACGCGGGTGGCCACGTTTTCATCGCCTTGTAACTGGATCAAAAACATGTTTGCATGGCTGGAAAAAACAGTGACGCCCGCCATGGTTGCAAGTTGCTGCGACACGCGAGCACGTTCGTGGCAAATGTCAGCAGCTTGTTGCTCAAACACCTGGGCATGGGATAACGCAAACAACGCGCATTCGGCATTCAACACGCTGATGTTGTAGGGCGGGCGGATTTTGTCTAACTGCGCAATCACATCAGCGCGCCCCAACATGTAACCGATACGCACCCCAGCCAAACCAAATTTCGACAGCGTACGCATCAACAACACCTGCGCATTGGCAAGCGGATCGCGTTTGATTTCATGCAACCAGGTCTCGGGCGAGAAAGGTTGGTAGGCCTCATCCATGACCACCCATCCGCCATACGCCGAGACTTGCGCAATCAAACGTTTGATCACGGCAACGTCCCACAAATTGGCGGTCGGGTTGTTGGGATAAGCCAAATAAACAATGGCGGGTTGGTGCGTGCGGATGGCGTCCACCATGGCCGGTTCATCCAGTTCAAAATCATCACGCAAGGACACGGGTATGTAATGGAGGCCTTGCAATTTCGCGCTCATGGCGTACATCACAAAACCGGGTTCGGGCGCCAGCACGCTCGCGCCCGGCATTTGGCAGGCCATGGACAGCAAGGAAATCAATTCGTCTGAACCATTGCCCAATATCAATGAATAAGCATCGGGCAAGCCCACATGTTGTGCGATGGCGTGCTTCAAATCGTCGATGCGACTGCCGGGATAACGGTTGACCGCCACCTTGCCCAATTGCTCACCGAGCAAAGCCTGTAGCCGTTGAGGCAAAGGGAATGGGTTTTCCATGGCATCCAGTTTGACCATGCCTGTGGCGTTTTGCACGGTGTAAGCCTGCATGTCTTGCAGGTCTCGACGGATGTGTTTCAAATAGCTCATTGTGTGCATAAATTATAAGCATGCCCCGAGTGAATAGGCCGAGCTTTTCGAGCGTTTTTACCTTTGGCAACGAGTCAGTGCAGAATCCATCATTCCGATGCCAGCCTGCCAGTGACTTGGCACCCACCCATCACCCTGTTGCCCAAGGACCCCTAACCATGCAGACTCTTTTACATTTCCAACGCTTGCGCATCTTCGGTTTGTCCATCGCTTGTATGGTCTTGCAAGGCTGTAGCACCATGGAAGATTGGGCACACACTGCCCGCCAAAACCTCAGTTCCAACGCTGCAGTTAAAGGGACTGCATTGATCAACGGTAAAGATTTGAACGCCTGGAAATTGGTGGGCAACGCCAATTGGCGACTACAAGACGGGGTGGTGCAAGCCGAATTGGGTGATGGTTTTTTGATCACACGCAACAGTTTTCAAAACTTTCATTTGGTGGCTGAATTTTGGGTAGATGAAGAAGCCAACAGCGGTATCTTTTTTCGCTGCACCGACCCTCTGGTGATCAACGACAAAACCGCTTATGAAGCCAACATCTACGACAAACGCCCTGATACCAACTACGGCACGGGTACCATCGTGGGCGTGGCCAAATCGTTGATTCAACCCAATTTAAAAACAGGTGGCCAGTGGAACACCTATGACATCACGGTGGTGGGAACGCGCATGACTTTGGTACTCAACGGCCAAACCACGGTCGATACCAACGACAGCACACACACCGATGCTGGACCGATCGCTTTGCAATACAACAAAGGCGTGGTCAAGTTCAGAAAGTTGAACATCGAATCGCTGTGACACTTGGAGAGCAAGTCTGCGATTTACCCCGGGCTCCCGGGGTGTATGTGTTTCATGGCGACGGTAACTTGCCGCTTTATATCGGAAAAAGCGTCGATATACGCTCGCGTGTGCAATCGCATTTGCGCAATCCCGATGAAGCACGCATGCTGGCCCAGACCCGGCGCATAGTAGCGATAGAGACTGCAGGCGAAGTGGGTGCTTTGTTGCTGGAATCGCATCTGATCAAAACACAAAGTCCTTTGTACAACCAACGTCTGCGGCGCATTAAAATGCTCTGTAGTTTGCTATTGGTACACAAGAACGACGGCTGGCAGACCGCGGTGGTCGACGAACAAACCGTGGCATTCGGGCAAACACCACAGCTGTACGGTTTGTTTTCCTCCCGCCATGCCGTGCGACAGAAATTGCAATCTTTGGCGCAACAACACCGACTGTGTTTGCAATTGTTGGGGCTGGAAAAAATCAACCGACGCGGTTGTTTTGGCTGGCAAATTCGCCAATGTGCCGGGGCTTGCACAGGCCAGGAAGCACGCACTGAGCATGACGATCGATTGTTTCGGGCGCTGGAAGATATGCAAATTCACACATGGCCATTTCCAGGCGCAGTGCATTTGGTTGAACAGCGTGGCGACTGGGTACAAAAGCACCTCATCAGGCACTGGGCATACCAAGGCACATGGTGTTCACAAAAAGGCACTTGGCTAGAAAAACGTGAGGGGTTTGCAGGGTTCGACGCTGACAGCTATCACATCTTGGTCAAACCCGTTTTGCTGCAAACACTGGCAATAGAACCGGCTATCGGTGAGATTCAAACGACAAGCTGACCCACATATCCATCGTCACGATTGTTTGCCAAGCCAATCCAACGCCCAAGATGCGTCGCTGTTGCTCGGGAAGATAGGGTATTTGACCGCCACCACTTTGCCGTTCTTGGCAATCAGGGTCAAGCGCTTGATCAGTTGCATGCCCGCTGCTTGAAACAAAGGCAACTGCAAGCCATGGGCAAACGCCAAATGCAGGTCACTCAGCACCGCGAACGGCAATTGCAAACGCTGGGCCATTTCTTGTTGATAAGCAGTCGATTGCACGCTCAAACCAAACACCTGGGCACCCAAGGCTTGAAATGCTGAGTAGTGATCGCGATAACACATGTTTTGAGGTGTACAACCTCGCGCGCCCGGTATGTCGTCCCAACCTTCAGGCAAGGGCACACCCGGCTGCCCGGTCATGGGATAGCAATAGATGACCACATACCCAGGCAAGGCGGACAAATCAACCACGCCGCCTTGCGTAGAAGCCAACTTCACCGACGGCAGTGTCATGCCAAGCAAATGGTCTGTTGCGCCATCATCAAGAGGCACTGGCAGGTTATCAGGGGTGGTGGTGTAGTTACTCATGGCTTACTCCATGGTTGCGGACGGGTTTTGCACGTGAGTGCTTGGGCATTTTCGATCACTTTCTATTTGGAAAGCATCCACGCCAATCATGACGCGCCGACGATCATG
>JBJTXF010000367.1:0-7305 GCA_046082145.1 Limnohabitans sp.
TTGTTGCTGGGCATTTGCGACAAGATCGTGCCCGGTTTGTTCATGGGCGCATTGCAATTCGGCCACCTACCCATGGTGTTCGTGCCTGCCGGGCCCATGACCAGTGGTTTGTCCAACAGCGAAAAAGCGCGTGTCAGACAGCAATTCACACAAGGCCTGGTTGACCGACACACTTTGTTGCAAGCCGAACAAGCGGCCTATCACAGCGCCGGCACGTGTACGTTTTACGGCACGGCCAACTCCAACCAAATGCTGATGGAAATCATGGGCATGCAACTGCCTGGTTCGTCGTTTGTCAACCCCGGCACGCCGTTGCGCTTGGCGTTGACGCAAGCCGCTGTGCAACAAGCGGTGGCTTTGACCCAACAAGCCGACAGCGGCATAGGTTTTCAAACCAATGCCCAAGTGATCGTCAATGGCATCGTGGGTTTACTGGCCACCGGTGGCTCCACCAATCACAGTTTGCATTTGGTGGCCATGGCACAAGCAGCCGGTCTTGTCATCAACTGGGATGATTTTTCTGACTTGTCTGCTGTGGTGCCATTGCTGGCGCGTGTCTATCCCAACGGCTCAGCCGATGTCAACCACTTTCATGCCGCCGGCGGCATGGGGTTTGTCATTCGACAACTGTTGGCCGCCGGTTTGCTGCACGAAGATGTTCATACCATCATGGGCCAAGGACTTCACCACTACAGCCAAGAACCCTATTTGCAAGGTGATCAATTGCGCTGGCGCGATGCTCCCATGACGTCGGGTGATGAAGAGGTGTTGCGGCCGGTACATCGCGCATTCAGTGCCGATGGCGGCTTGCGTTTACTGTCAGGCAATTTGGGCCGTGCCGTCGTGAAAATCTCTGCGGTAAAGCCTGAACACCGCGTGGTGCGGGCCCCGGCTGTGGTGGTCGAGAGCCAGCAAGCCCTGGCTCAGCTTTACAAAGACGGCCAATTGAACCGCGACTTCATCGCCGTGGTGCGCGAGCAAGGGCCGCATGCCAACGGCATGCCCGAGTTACACAAATTGACACCCCTGCTGGGCGTGCTGCAAGACCAAGGCTTTCGCGTGGCCCTGGTCACCGACGGACGCATGTCTGGCGCTTCCGGCAAAGTGCCTGCCGCCATCTATCTGAGCCCTGAATCGAGAAACGGCGGCATGATTGCCAAAGTGCGCAATGGCGACATGGTCTCCCTGAACTGCGACACCGGTGCCTTGACCTTGGAAGTGAGCGATGCCGACATGGCGTCCCGCCCATTGCCCGAGCGTCCTGCAGACCAGCTGTGGCAAAGTGGCCAAGGTCTGTTTGGTTTGTTTCGACAACATGCCGCCCTGGCCGAAGAAGGCGCTTCGCCCTTGCTCGCCGCCATGCCGACCTTGTCTGACACTGTGATTCATCAACCATGAGAGAACCGATTACCAGCATGCGCCCTGTATTTACTTCGAAAGTGGTTCCTGTCATTGTCATCACCGATGTCGAGCATGCCGTGCCCATGGCGCATGCTTTGCTCGAAGGCGGCATTGATGTGATGGAAGTGACATTGCGCCATCCCGCCGGTATGGCGTCTATTGAATCCATCGCCAAACATGTGCCGCACATGCAGGTCGGCGCAGGCACCGTGCGGCACACCGACGATATCCACCGGGTGCAGTCCGCCGGTGCGCGGTTTGCGTTGTCCCCAGGGTTCACCGATGCGCTGGTACAAGCCGCCATGGATGCGCGCCTGCCTTTCATTCCCGGCGTGATGACTCCCGGTGAACTGTTGCGCGCACAAGCCCACGGCTTTTCCCTGGTCAAATTGTTTCCTGCCGAACAATGCGGTGGCTTGGGCATGGTCAAAGCCTTGAACGGCCCGTTTGCAGACATGCAGTTATGCCCTACCGGTGGTGTGTCACCCGCCAACATGCAAGCGTATTTGCGTGAGCCCAATGTGGCCATGGTGGGCGGGTCGTGGATCACCCCAGCCGATGCCGTCGCGCGCGGGGACTGGGCACACATCACCCAATTGGCACAACAAGCGGTGGCGCTGGCCGCGTGATGACCTGTCTGCCTGTTTGCTTTTTTCTATGCATAACCCTATGAACACCTCTTTGTTTGTCCGCCCCGAGCAACGCCAAGCCTGGCAACAATTACAAGCACTGGCGCAAGCGCCAGCTGTTCATTTGCGCGATTTGCTCCCACAACCCGGTCGCAGCCATGGCTTGCAATACCAAGCCGCAGGTTTGTCACTCGATGCCTCGCACCAGCGCGTCAACGCGAACATCTTGTCTGCGCTTCATGCGCTGGCTGAAGAGTCGCAGGTATTGGAAAAAGCGCAAGCCATGTTTCGCGGTGAACCCATCAACCGCACCGAAAACCGCGCGGTATTGCATGTGGCCTTGCGTGGCAGTGCACAAACCACCCCGCCTTGGGGTGAGGAAATTTCACGTGCGGTGTCTGCTGAATTGACGCGTTACACCGCGTTCGCGCAAGCCCTTCGACAGCATCAAATCACAGGTCACACCGGCGAGCCCATCACCGATGTGGTCAACCTCGGCATAGGTGGATCGGACCTCGGCCCGCGCATGGCCACCGAAGCCTTGTGGCCCAGCGAAGATGGCTTCAAACCTCCACCGGTGCAAGTGCATTACGTGTCCAACGTCGACATATGGCAATTGGCCAAAACCCTGTCTGCACTGCACCCTGCTCGCACCTTGTTTGTGGTGCAAAGCAAAACCTTCACCACCCAAGAAACTTTGACGCTGTTCGCCTCCGCCAAACGCTGGTTGGTGGACGGGGGTTGTCCTGAAGGTCAATGCCACCAACACCTGGTAGCGGTCACCGCCAAACCCGCTTTGGCGCAGTCGCTGGGGTTCCATGCCGACCGTTGTTTCCATTTGTGGGATTGGGTCGGTGGGCGATATTTACTGTGGTCAGCCATCGGCTTGCCTTTGGTGGTAGCCATTGGCACGGATGCGTATTTGCAACTGCTGGCCGGTGCACACGCCATGGACCAGCATTTTTTGCACACGGCCGTGGCCGACAACATGCCGCTGATGATGGCTATGTTTGGCATTTGGAACCGCAACTTTTTAGGTGCCACCACGCACCATATCGCGCCCTATCACTCGGCGCTTGGCAAGCTGGTGGCTTTTTTGCAGCAACAAGACATGGAATCCAACGGCAAACGTGTGCACTCAGATGGCAGCCTATGTTCGGTCGGAACTGCACCTGTGTTGTGGGGTAGCTTGGGCAACGATGGACAACACGCCTATTTCCAACTGTTGCACCAAGGCAGCCACCTGGTGCCCGTCGACTTCATCGGGGTGCGCCACGGCTATGCAGGCATGCCTTTGTCGGCCGAACACCAACGCGTGGTGATGCTCAATATGCAAGCCCAAGCCCAAGCACTGGCGCTGGGCAGAACCCCAGAAGACACCTTGCAGCAACTGATTGCGGATGGACTGTCGTTGGAACAAGCGCGAGCGCTTGCGCCTCACCGCAGCTTTGCGGGCAATGTGCCGAGCAACACCCTGTGGATGCATCAACTCACGCCCTTTGCTTTGGGCGCACTGATTGCCTTGTATGAACACAAAGTGTTTTGCCAAGCAGCTGTCTGGGGCATCCATGCGTATGACCAATGGGGCGTTGAATTAGGCAAAACCATGGCGCTTGCCCTAGAATAAAACAGACTCGTGGCAGATGGCTGGACGGCCTTCATCACTTATTCAATAGTACAGGCTGAGATACACCCCAACGTGGTCTGCTTGGTAAACACGGGTTGTTCTGTCCGAGGTAAATTGCTCGGTGACCCAACGCAAACCCAGACCGGTGTTGATTTCGTCGCCGGCTTGTTTGTAGTTTTTATATGGTTTGAAAAAATACATCAGTTGCAGCACCGCCCCGGGTTGAGAGGTGAAGTTTTCGGTGCCTAAAAATGAGGCCACGCCGGTATTGGTACGCTTCGATGAAAACGACTGGTGCCAACCACCGCCAATGCGCCAGCGTTCATTCAAATTGTGTATCAGCATCAGTTCCACAGGCGTGCGTTTGAATGCCACATCGCCATTAGCGCCTTGGGTGGTATCGACCCCATAGGAGACGCTCAGTTGGGTCGCTGTCGTTTCATTGAATGCATATTGCAAACCGATGCCGCCTTGCAAGCCGTCGCCCGCATACACATCCCAAGGACCACCTGTGTTCACATAAGTGCCTTGGGCGATCAAGTCGCCTCCTTTGTTCCCACCAACTTCTGCCAACCATTGGAAAGCACGAGGTGAATCCAAACGCCATTCTTGCGCGGCGACTTCCGAAGACAACCACAGGCACGCCACCAAATCGGCACACCAAATCCAGACTTTCCGCATAAAAATTTCCCTTTGGCATAAAAGGGCAAAGATTAATATCCATTAATACAAAATTTGTCTTTTTGTGCGCAAAAACAGGTCATTAGTGCCTGTTAATTTATCGGATCTGCGATCACGCCGCCTTCGGAAATTCGGCGCTGTGCACCCCTCGCGGGCGTAACGGTGTGAGCGCATCGCCCATGGCTTGGATATGTTGCGGTGTGGTGCCGCAACAGCCTCCGACAATATTGACCAAACCCTCAGCGGCGAATTCGTGCAACAAACGGCTGGTCACGTCGGGGGTTTCGTCAAAACCGGTATCGCTCATGGGGTTGGGCAAACCTGCGTTCGGATAACAGCTGATGAAAGTATCCGCAGCCACTTTGGCCAGCTCTTGGATGTAAGGCCGCATCAATGCCGCGCCAAGCGCGCAATTGAGCCCGACGGCCAAGGGTTTGGCATGACGCACACTGTGCCAAAACGCGGTGACGGTCTGGCCACTCAAAATGCGCCCCGAAGCATCGGTGACGGTGCCGCTGATGATCAGCGGCAGACGCTCGCCACTGTCTTCGAAATACTCGTCAATCGCGAACAACGCGGCTTTGGCATTCAAAGTGTCAAAAATGGTCTCTAAAAGCAGCACATCCACACCGCCTTCAACCAGAGCCCGCACTTGCGCCAAATATGCCAGACGCAATTCTTCAAAATGGATATTGCGCGCGCCCGGATCGTTCACATCCGGGCTGATGCTGGCGGTTTTCGGCGTGGGACCCAATGCGCCGACCGCAAAACGGGGCTTGTCGGGGGTGGCATATTTGTCGCACGCCGCACGGGCGATGGCGGCAGACGCGCGATTCATGTCGTCGGCCAAATCGGCCATGTCGTAATCAGCCTGGGCAATCGTGGTGGCGCCAAAGGTATTGGTCTCGATCAAATCCGCCCCGGCGGCCAAATAACCGTCATGGATATCGCGAATGATGTCGGGCCGGGTCAGGCTGAGCAATTCGTTGTTGCCTTTGATGTCTCTGGGAAAGTCTTGAAAACGGGCGTACATGTTGTTCGGGCCGCCGTCCCCCCGGTACTGGGCCTCGGTCAACTTGAACCGCTGAATCATGGTGCCCATGGCACCATCCAAGATAGCAATGCGCGATTTCAAAATGCCAGGCAGCGCTTGGCCGCGGGTGAATGAATGGGGTTGCAAATCGCTCATGAATAGGCCGAATCTGATCCAAAATCGTTTTGCCAAGTTCTGGCAGGTCAACAAAACCCGTATTTTCACAGACAGTTTGTGGTCAGCATCGGTGTTTTAGAATGACCTTTCTTTTTGAATCCAAGGTAATCCCATGTCAGAACCTACTCAGGCCCCGCAAACCGACGAAGATGTTGTTGAATCCATCGTCCCCTTGATGCCAATCGTGTTACCCGTTGGCGGCGCCGTCTTGATTTTCATGCTGGCCTTCATCGCGGTTTTCATGGCCTGATTTTTGTCCGTGCCCCTGTCTCACTGACCCCTTTTCTCAAAACGCCCTGCCGGGCGTTTTTGCTTTTCGTGGAGTATTTGATGAACGCACCAGCGTATGTGACACACACCAAACTCAAAGCCTGGGTACAAGACATGGTCGATTTGTGCCAACCGGACCACGTGCATTGGTGTGACGGGTCGGACAGCGAATACCAAATGCTCTGCCAGCAATTGGTTGACGCGGGCACTTTCATCGCCCTCAATGCCAACAAGCGTCCGAACTCGTTTTTAGCGCGATCAGACCCCAGCGATGTTGCCCGGGTTGAGGACCGCACTTACATCTGCTCGGCGCGCAAAGAAGACGCCGGCCCCACCAACCATTGGATGGATCCCCAAGCCATGCGCGACACCTTGCAACCGCTCTTCAACGGTTGCATGAAAGGCCGCACCCTGTATGTGGTGCCGTTCAGCATGGGCCCGCTGGGTTCGCCGATTGCCCACATTGGCATTGAATTGAGCGACAGCGCTTATGTGGCCGTCAACCAGCGCATCATGACCCGCATGGGTAAAGCGGTGTTTGAGGTGTTAGGCGAAGACGGCGATTTCGTCCCCTGTGTTCACAGCGTGGGCGCGCCGCTGGCTCCCGGCCAAAAGGATGTGGCATGGCCGTGCAACCCGACCAAATACATCGTGCATTACCCGCAAACCCGCGAAATCTGGTCGTACGGTTCCGGCTATGGCGGCAATGCTTTGCTGGGAAAAAAATGTTTTGCACTGCGTATTGCATCCACCATGGGCCGCGACCAAGGCTGGTTGGCCGAGCACATGTTGATATTGGGTTTGACGAACCCGCTAGGTAAAAAATACCATGTGGCAGCGGCTTTTCCAAGCGCCTGTGGCAAAACCAATTTCTCCATGCTGGTGCCCCCCGCGGCCTTCAAAGGATGGAAAGTCACCACGATTGGCGACGACATTGCTTGGATCAAACCCGCTCAAAACGGCGAGTTGCGAGCGATCAATCCAGAGGCCGGGTATTTCGGTGTTGCGCCTGGCACCAATTTCCATACCAACCCCAATTGCATGGCAAGTCTGGACAAAAACGTCATCTTCACCAACGTGGCATTGACCGATGACGGCGATGTGTGGTGGGAAGGCATGGAAAAAGACAGTGGTCAACTGCCCTCTCATCTGATCGATTGGCAAGGCAAAAACTGGACGCCGGAGATCGCCCGCGAAACCGGCGCCAAAGCCGCGCATGCCAACGCACGGTTCACCGTGGCTGCGACCAACAACCCGGCGCTGGACGCAGCATGGGATGACCCCGCCGGTGTGCGGATTGACGCGTTCATTTTCGGTGGCAGA
This sequence comes from Limnohabitans sp., assembly GCA_046082145.1. Lineage (GTDB taxonomy): Bacteria > Pseudomonadota > Gammaproteobacteria > Burkholderiales > Burkholderiaceae_C > Limnohabitans. Next base: position 7,142 of record JBJTXF010000367.1, read on the forward strand.
CGCTCTACCACCGTGCCTTTGGTCACACAGGCCCGCAACTGGACCGAAGGCGTGTACATGGCCGCGACCATGGGCTCAGAAACCACCGCAGCTGCAGCCGGGCAGCAAGGCGTTGTCCGGCGCGATCCGTTTGCCATGTTGCCGTTCATGGGCTACAACATGAG
>JBJTXF010000368.1:0-2038 GCA_046082145.1 Limnohabitans sp.
CAAATGGCAATTCAGGTTGGTATTGCACAGATACTTGGCGCAATTGCAAATGGCCATTAGAGCGTTTGCATTGGTGCTTGCCACTGCTCTCAACGGGCGTAGTCTGAATCAATTCCAATGCCCGCTCCAGGGCAGCTATGCCACGTGTGATTGGGCCTGCCACCTCAGATAAGTGTTTGATTGGATTGACCAGCATCAACATACCCGTGACAAAAGCAGCAAATCCGCCGACGCTCATTTGACTGTCTTGACTTTGTAATAAGGCCACACTGATCACAGCAGACAGAGCGACGGCAGAGAACAACTGCGTGAGTGGAGTTATCCCAGAACTCGCAACAGATGTTTTCACGGCAAGTCTGGCCAAGGCTTTTCCCAAGCCCTCAAACCGCTGAGTTTGCATATTCTGCGCCTCATGCAAGCGTATTTCTCGATGAGCCAAGGCTGTTTCCTCGACGGCATACGATAGTTGGTCTGTGGCTTGCTGTGTATGTTTGATCAAGGCATAAAGTCGTCGGCTGAGCACTTTCATTAACCAAGCCACGGAAGGAATAAGCAAAGCAACGATTAAACTCAATTGCCAATTCAAGTACAACAAATAGCCAATCAAAGCTACCAAAGTAAGGCTATCTCGAACCGTTCCTATGATGGAGTTAACCAAGGTTTGAGCACCCACCTGAACTTCAAATACCAAGGTATTACCTAAAGCGCTGGCATTTTGTTGGCGAAACAATGGCAGTGCAGCATCTTGCAATCGATTAAACATTTGCATTCGCAAGGCAAGCAATCCTGTTTGAGTAATTTTCGCAATAGCGACCTGTCCTACAAACATGCCCATGCCACGAATACCAAATAATCCAATCAGTGCAAACGGAACCAACCAGATGGAGAAACTGTTTTGTTGAAAACCTTTGTCAAGCAAGGGCTGTAAAAGTGCAGGCACCATGGGTTCGCACATCGCCACCAGCACCATGCAAACAACTGCGGTAACCCAGCCGTAACTGGGGTTTTTAAACAATCGTATGCAAGTCACCAGACGTTGCAAAAAGTGAGGTTGTGCAGCCATGAGCAAGATAACTATTTTTAGTATGCGATTATGACCTTTGAAAGCCCTACGCGTGGTTAGAATGCAAATAGTTAACTTCTGCTAATCAATATGACCAGACTCGTCATTGCGCTGACCACCCTATTTGGTTTTTACTTTGGGGCAACTTCATTGGTTCACGCGGAATTCAAAGTAGAGATTTCGGGCGTAGGTATCACACAAATCCCCATTGGAATTTCTGAATTCAAGGGTGCGGATTCTGCGCCACAACGTATCACTCAAATCGTTGCAGCAGACCTTGACCGAAGCGGGCAATTCAAGACTTCAAATCCTGCCATTCTCATTGATGAAAACACGCGACCCGATTTTTCGATCATTAAATCAAAAAATATTGATGGATTGCTCACAGGAAGTGTGAGCCGTATGGCTGACGGTAGGTTCGACATACGCTACCGATTGTGGGATACCGTCAGAAACCAAGATTTGGGGGGACAAAGTTTCATAGCCTTCACGCCAGACTTGCGCTTGGTTGCTCACAGGATTGCTGACCAAATTTACGAAAAAATGACGGGTGATAAGGGTATTTTTTCCACACGTATCACTTACATCACTAAACAAGCTAACAGGCACATGTTATGGGTTTCAGATGCAGATGGTGAGAATGCCCAGGCCGCTTTGACCAGTCCTGAGCCCATCATTTCTCCAAGTTGGTCGCCAAACGGTAATGAATTGGCGTATGTGTCTTTTGAGGGTAGAAAACCTGTTGTTTATATCCATGATGTCCGTTCAGGCAAGCGCCGAGTTTTGGCTAATTTCAGAGGCTCGAACAGTGCACCTGCTTGGTCTCCCGACGGTAAAACACTTGCAGTCACACTCACCAAAGAAGGCGGTTCACAAGTTTTTATCATCGATGCCAAAGGTGGTGACCCTAGACGCATTACTCAGTCTATGGGTATCGACACAGAACCTGTGTTTACTTCGGATGGCAGTGCCATC
>JBJTXF010000369.1:0-5782 GCA_046082145.1 Limnohabitans sp.
TTTATGCGCAAGCGCTGGAACAACGACCGTCCTTTCAACACACCCAACCTTATCCCCAGACCATCACAGACAAAGTGGTTTGAAGCAGTAGAGTATTCCTTATCACATTGACAACGATGAGAGAGATTTCGATGATTTCCATTTTTTTTGTAGCACTGGGTTTTGAGTCAGAAGTTAATTTCACTGATTTCTAATTCAGTGTTCGTGTATAGGTTGTCTCTTGCATGCCGATCATAAATTTTGTTTATGGCCCTCAATCTTAAAGGTTGGAGCCTATTCAAAAGTTAACATACCTCTCAAAAGTTCGGCAAACTTGGATGGTTTGCTTGAGGAAATACTACACAGAGTTAAATTTCAATGATGTAAGTCGGGGTCAAGTTTTGCTAACAGTCTTGAAAGTGCAATTACCTTTGAGTAATCACCCGTCTCGCCTAAAGCATCGCGAAGTACAGAATGTGCCTACTTGGGCGTCACTAACTCCATGTCCCAACCAGCAAGCATGCGTTCGTGCGAACCACCCTCAGATAAGATGATGATGTTGTTGTGCCGTGTGTCGTTCTGTATCCGATCCATGAGGTTTTGCAAGGCGGCATGTGTGCCCTCAAGAAATTGAACAAAAACCTCCCCACTGAATGTGAGTAGGCCGGTGATCTCATCATGCTGATTGTTACGCTGCGAGGTTTTAAGAATTCTCTCAATCTCGTCATGTCTCATGGGAAACTGAGCCTGACTGCAATAACTCAAGTAAGCAAGATCGTTTAGCGTAGACATTTTGAAATCCTAGGCCGTTTTAATTTCTGAGCTGCAATCATGAAGTCAAATATAGCTGGTCAAGTTCTGATAATTGTGACGAGGTTTTTTATAGGGATATTTAAATATATTTATGGTACTTTTGATTAACTTGTCGGAAGCCACCATCTCGGGACCAAATTGAAATCATGCTGCGATGCTGATGATCCAACAAAATAAAAGTAAATGTTTTTTCACTTGCTTAGCCGATGAAATTAACTGATATGGGCTGAGGGGGATTTGGCTGATTTTATAAAGGCCAACCTTAACATTCGTCTTTTCACAAGTAATTTTCTGTTTGGGGTATTGTGTGTTTTATGTACGGTTTTAATCTCAAAAGATTAATATAAGGTAAAGATAAACGGGAGCAAACGTGAAAGCGATCAGTTTTGGTAGGTTTGAGCAGTCCTTCATGTTCCACATGATTCGCGACTTTTTTTTGCTTCTTATCGTGGTTGCTGGTCTTGAACTTGGCATTCGCTACGCGGTTGTTGTTTACGATTTCAAAAACAATGAACCTCAATTGGTTGAGCGTGCTGCCCATCAACTGGCTGATGATGTTAAATCAATCATGCTGAATTCCGGAGGTCCTACAGCTGCACGCACCGTCTATCCAATTATGAATCGCAACTATGACGACTTAGGCCTTTCTATTGCAGTCGTGCCATCTGACATCACAATCGAGTCGATCAAGCAAACCTTCAAGTTAGATCCTATGGGTTTAAAACAGCAATGGCCCGAAGGGGACAACGCCGAGTCAACCGTGCAACTAAAAGCCGAGCAGTTTTGTTTGACTTGCCATGTCAAGGCAAAAGTGGGTGACGTGCTCGGGACTGTTTTCGTCAGAAGTTATTTTTCCCGAAAAGAAACAAACTGGTGGCATGAAGTTCGTGTCACCGCCAGCGCTTTAAGTATCAAAATTGTGATTCATACGATTGTGCTCTTTATACTTCTCCAAGTTCGTATGGAACCCTTGTTGGCATTACGTGCCACTGCAGCTTCCTTGGCCAAAGGCGTAATGAACTTGTCACCACGAACCAAAGTAAATTCAAACGATGAATTTGGGGAGTTGGCGCAAGATTTCAACCATTTTCTAGATCGGGTCAAGCAAATCGTTCAGGATCTTGATGGCATTCTCAGCGAGGTGGTTTCCGTGGGTTCTCGCCTGGGTGTCTTGAATCGTCATCTTGAGCAGCAATTAGATGGAATGCGTGACGATACATTTCAAAACAGCTGGAACGAAAGTCAACGCAATCTGTCCATGCAAATTGCTGCCGCACGCGAATCGGGTGCATTTGAAGTTTTGGTTCAAACTTTAGATGAACTGTCTCATTCATCTCAACATATTAACGAGCTTGCGCCTTTGCGTGCCCAGTTAGCCAAGTTGCAGAACAGTTTCTTATCAATCACCAATGCAGTAAAGGACGCATCACCCTCTCCTGAGCTACCAAAAACGCAGGCAGCCCAGTACCAAGCTTTATCTCAGTCCCTCAGGGAAATGGCGTTGTTGGAAGCTAGTATGCAAAAAGTGGCTGAAGCTGGGCAACAGGTCATTCATCGTTTAGCACAGGATAAAGTCGATTCTTAAATTAAAGTATTCGACTCAGAGTCCAGACGCTGAACTTTGAAATATTAATAGTTTGACTCGGTAATTAGGACCCGAACTAGTTTTGTAGTGCTGCTTTGACCGTGCAGAAGAGAACCAAGCCCAGTTAACAAATCAGCTGTTTGTGATGGTTGTTCGAGGAGCAATTAATCCAAATCGCGGCAGCCCACAGGAAACACGCCTTGCCTCATGACCGCGGACAACTATGGGGGCTGCTTAGCCGGGATTGAGATGAAAAATCATTCCAGTGATCTGAGTTGATCCAAGGTGACAAATTCAAGCGCTTTTTGGTGCGTGCTTTCCAAAATCACAGGTGGCGCCACACCCGCCGCCAAGGCTTCTTTCCAGCGCAAGGCACACAGGCACCACTTGTCGCCATGCTTGAGTCCTTTGAATCTGTATTCTGGTCGTGGTGTCATCAAGTCGTTACCCTGCTTGAGGGTGAAATCTAAAAATTCCTGCGTGATGCGGGCGCAAACAACATGACTGCCATGGTCTTGACTGTCAGTCTTGCAGCAGCCGTCCCTGAAAAATCCAGTCAACGGATCATATGAACAGGGAATCAATTCAGTACCAATTACATTCAGTGTTTTGGTGGTCATGTGACTTGTTCCGTTAAGTGATGCTTTCTCGTTAGAGTTACATCAGAACTGGAAATGCAATGCAAATAACCGCAACGAAGGTGAGTTGAAGTCGAAGTTTTAACCATCCAGAAACGCCAAGCCTTGGGTAACGTTTCAAGTCAACCGCTAAACAGATGCACAGAGTGACCAGTTGTATGACAAGCCCAATGCGTGTATCAAGTATCAAACTGATCCAGGCCAATAGGCTAGGAATAACCCCCCAAATGATTGCAAACCCATCGGGTCTTTCCTCTCGCATGGTCAGTCCCCAATGGATAGCACCTAAGAAACTGACAATGGTTGCGCCATAAGCCAGCAAGCTGAACAACACAGCTGAGTGATGGATGTCATGCCATAAAACCGATATGGCAGACAGGCCAATGAATGGGATAAGTCCTGAATATCCGATGACTCGTGCAGTCAATGTCGGTGAGGATAGATTTTTTTGCATGACGGAGAAGTTTTAATTGAACGATTTTGATTGAGGGTCAAAGCAATTGATCAGCTGCGCAGGTACCAAAACCATTCCATGAGCCTAGGCAGGCTTGCCTTGAATTCAGTGTACGTATTCATTAAAAATTGTCAATTTGTTTGCGCTGTTTGAGATCCGCTGAATGTTGATGAAATACATGACAACCCATCTGCTTCAAATGAAGCCAATCATTCAGTCAAAACAAGATTCAAAATTTATCTCGCAAACTATTGACAACATAATCGGAGCCAATGTGACTTAAATGATCGTCATCTATGTACAGCGGCTTGTTGTCTTTCATTCCATAGCAATATTGCGCATCGCACAGTGCCTGCGCCAGAGCCACCTGTTTCACAGAAGGCCTGGCAGATAAAACCTGCTCTAACAAAGCTTGGTGCGCAGCGGTTCTTTGTTCAAACACAGCCCGACTGACTGCGCAGGGTTGTCGGGTGTTTTCAGTCAGACTCCAGGGTCGATAAGGCAAGCAACTGCTGATGTCAAAACCTAATTCAGGCACGTCATGCACAAAAGTCACTTTTTTGCCAGACAGCAACAATGCATCCAGCGTTCTGGACAAGCCTTTGACGAATACTGTTGTATTGGGCTCCTTGCCTGGCTCCCGGCCGCGCTCAGACAACATCCATTTGCCGAAATGATCTCCACTGATATTGCCAAAACCTTCACCGGAGGTATAGAGCGGTCCACGACTGGTCAAAATCACTTCCTTGATGGCTGGGTCAGCGATCACACGCCGCATTGCCGCCGTGCCTCTTTGCAAACAATGTCGGGTTTCTCCGCCCTGGTCTTGAATCACAACATCCAGCAGTGGTGGACAGCCGTCACTGCCACCATACAAAGCTACCTGCTTGCCCAAGCCATCAAAGTGTTTACGTAATCCGGAATAAAGGGTGTAAGCATGGCTGTCACCGATGACCACCACGGTTGGATGGGGGCCTGTTGTAAAACACCTCGGCCCTTCATCATTGGGCTCAGCGCAATACCACATTGGCGTGTCTTCCAATCCAATTTGCAAAGCTGCAGATTGTTGATTCAACGACCTCATTTGCGGCCTGTCTGGCAGGCCTTGGCTTTTGTCCATGTACAACCCGGTCATTCCCATGACCAGCATCGCAGCCATCAATATCCCAACTGACTTGAGTTTTGTGTTGAATCTGATTGGTTGCTCAACCAAAACACAAGTGGTGTAGGCCAATACACAAGCAATTGCCAATACATACATCCGAACGATCGGCTCAGGCACTTCACTGCCATTCAATATTTGCACAAATGACAGCAAAGGCCAATGCCACAAATACAGTGGGAAACTGATTGCACCTATCCACACCATCGGGGTTGCAGAAAGTACATGCTTGTTGATCCACGCTTGGTTTCCAGCCAAGATGATGCAGCTAGCGCCCACCACAGGAACCGTATTCCAAACCCCCAATGCATGCATGCCGTTGAAAAAAAATACAGCCGGCATGATGATCAAAACCATTCCTAAAACTGACACAACATCAGCGGTCATGGGCTGACGGGGTACAAACCTGTTGTGGCTCACTGCCGCAGCCATCAGCCCACCCGCCATGAACTCCCATAGCCTAGGCAAAGGCGAGAAAAATGCAGCGGCGGGATCATCCAAAGACAGGTAAATATTCATACCCCATGAACCTGCCCACACGCATGCAAATCCCACCCACTTGTTGAACTTGGGTCTCAACAACAACGCAATCAATATAGGCCACAACAAGTAAAACTGGACTTCTAAACCTAAGCTCCATAAATGCAACAAAGGCTTGCTTTCGCTGATGGCATCGAAATAGCCTGCTTCATGCCAAAAAATCAAATTAGGTATGAACAGACTGCTGGCGGCCAAGTGTTTGCCAAACAGTTCTAGTTCCCTAGGGAACAACACATTCCATGCAACGGCAGCAGACGCCAAGCCTGTCAACAACAATGCGGGGAAAATTCTCTTGATGCGGCGAGCGTAAAAATCCCTGAGCCGACGAACCGTGAATAAGGGTTGGGGTTCAAGCCATATTTGGGTTATCAAAAATCCCGAAATTACAAAAAATATATCGACGCCAATATACCCGCCGGTTAATTGCTCAGGAAATGCATGGAACAACACGATGGCAAGCACGGCGATGGCGCGCAATCCATCTATATCGGCCCGATGATCTTTTTTGGAATTCGAAAGGTGTATGGTTAATTTCATTGAAAATTTCTAGGATCTTTTGTATCTCCCTTTGGCGCACTTGTGCCAGAAGTGGCTCGGCAAAACTGAACAGG
>JBJTXF010000370.1:0-6551 GCA_046082145.1 Limnohabitans sp.
ATCGGGCTTCGCTTTGGGTGAGTTTGTCGAACCCATATCCGGTTGCTTTGATGAATTCATTTCACAAGGGTTGCTTTTTGGCGGTCGAAATAGCGAAAAATACAGAGTCTAGACGATTGGAATATGTGCTCTGACCGGAACTGGTACAGGCGTTTAACATCCACGCTTTAATCACGCACACAAAGCCACTCGGAGTATTCATGGCCAAGACCGTATTTCATTGGGACGACCCGTTGTTGTTGGATCAGCAATTGAGCGAAGACGAGCGCATGGTGCGCGACGCCGCGAACGCGTACTGCCAGGGTAAGCTGTTGCCGCGCGTCACCGAAGCCTTCCGGCATGAAAAAACCGATGCCGCCATTTTTCGTGAAATGGGCGAGTTGGGGTTACTGGGCCCCACCATCCCCGCGTCCTACGGCGGTCCCGAACTCAACTACGTGGCGTATGGGTTGATTGCCCGCGAGGTCGAACGTGTCGACTCGGGTTACCGCTCCATGATGAGCGTGCAATCGTCACTGGTGATGCTGCCGATTTTCGAATTCGGCACCGAGGCGCAACGCCAAAAATATTTGCCCAAACTCGCCACCGGCGAATGGATCGGCTGCTTTGGTTTGACCGAGCCGGACCACGGCTCCGACCCAGCCAGCATGGCCAGCCGCGCGCACAAGGTCAAAGGCGGCTACACACTGAGCGGCAACAAAATGTGGATCTCCAACTCGCCCATCGCCGATGTGTTTGTGGTCTGGGCCAAAGAGGTGAGCGAGTCAGGAGCACTTGGGCCGATCCGTGGTTTTGTGTTGGAAAAAGGCATGGCCGGTTTGAGCGCACCCGCGATTCACAGCAAAGTGGGTTTGCGCGCCTCCATCACCGGCGAGATTGTGATGGACGGTGTGTTTGTGCCTGAGGAAAACGCCTTCCCCGAGGTGCAAGGTTTGAAAGGTCCGTTCACCTGTTTGAACAGCGCGCGGTATGGCATTGCCTGGGGCGCGTTGGGCGCGGCCGAAGACTGTTTCCACCGAGCGCGGCAATACACCTTGGACCGAAAGCAATTTGGCAGACCCTTGGCCGCCAACCAGTTGATGCAGAAAAAAATGGCTGACATGCAAACCGAAATCGCGCTCGGGCTACAAGCCTGTTTGCGCTTGGGCCGCATGAAAGACGAAGGCAGTGCATCGGTGGAAATCACGTCCATTCTCAAACGCAACTCATGTGGCAAGGCGTTGGACATTGCCCGCATGGCGCGCGACATGATGGGCGGCAATGGCATCAGCGACGAGTTCGGTGTGGCGCGGCATTTGGTGAACCTGGAAGTGGTCAACACCTACGAGGGCACGCACGATATACACGCCTTGATATTGGGACGCGCGATCACCGGTATTGCCGCATTCGCCAATTGAAAAAGCAGCGTATCGTGGTGGGATTGAGTGGCGGCGTGGACTCAGCAGTCACGGCATGGTTGCTCAAGCGCGAAGGCCACGAGGTGGTCGGCATCTTCATGAAAAATTGGGAAGATGACGATGACGACGAATACTGTTCGACCAAACAAGACTTTATCGATGCCACCGCTGTGGCCGATGTGATCGGTATCGAGATCGAACACCTCAATTTCGCCGCTGATTACAAAGACCGTGTGTTCGCCGAATTTTTGCGCGAATACCAGGCCGGCCGCACACCTAACCCGGATATCTTGTGCAATGCGGAGATCAAGTTCAAAGCATTTCTAGACCATGCGATGCGATTGGGCGCCGACAAAATGGCGACCGGTCATTACGCGCGTGTAAGTTGGAATCCGCTGACCGGCCAATACGAATTGCGCAAAGGCGTCGACAACAGCAAAGACCAAAGTTATTTTTTGCACCGACTGACCCAAGCGCAGTTGTCGCAATCGATGTTTCCTGTGGGCGCATTGGAAAAAAGCGAAGTGCGTCGCTTGGCTGAAGAAGCCAAATTGCCCAACGCGCGCAAAAAGGATTCCACGGGCATTTGTTTCATTGGCGAGCGTCCGTTTCGCGAATTCCTCAACCGCTATATCGCCAAAGCACCGGGCCCGATCAAAACCGACCAAGGTCGCCAAATTGGCGAACACCAAGGCTTGAGTTTTTACACCTTGGGTCAACGCCAAGGTTTGGGCATAGGTGGCATCAAAGAAAAAGGCGCGCAGCGCGGTGGGGGTGACCATGCGCCTTGGTTTGTGGCGCGCAAAGACATGGAAACCAATACCTTGTGGGTGGTGCAAGGCCATGACCACCCTTGGTTGTTGTCAACACGTTTGCGGTTTGAGGATGCGAGTTGGACGTCGTCAACCGCACCTGCGCTGACAGATTGTTTTGCCAAAACACGTTACCGACAATCGGACGCGGCTTGTGCGTTGGAGCCCTTGGCAGATGAAGCTTATGCGCTGACTTTCCCCGAGCCGCAATGGGCGGTCACACCGGGGCAGTCTGCCGTGTTGTACGACGGCGAGATGTGTTTGGGCGGCGGCGTGATCATGAGCTGATACGGCGCGTTTTGCCGCCCTGATGTGACGTGTTCACGCCATGCCGGTTCGGTCGCCGCTCACCGCCGCTGTGCGGCAAAGCTCGCGTCGGCCCGCCCGCCATGTCGTTAGTCCACTCGCCCATTTTTCTGCGACGGCATTTCTGCGGTTCGATATACCAAAACCTCATGAAAACAGAAACACAGCTCACACCAATAACATCACAGAGGCCGACAGAGGGGGTGTTTTTTTCGAGCGAAAGCGCAGAAAAAAAGCACACCGGATGGTCGGCTAAAGTGTGACTCAAAAATGCAGAAGAGCCCAAAAAAACAAAACCCCGCTAAAGCGGGGCTTTGAAGACACGAGAGCTTAGAAAAAATCAGGCGGCGCTCAGCCAATAACCTGCATTGAACGGACTGCTCATGCGCAGCGCCAACGGCGACACATCGACGAGTTTGTCGGTGGGCATTTTTTCGCCATCGCTCAAGTCGATGGCAGATGATTCCAAACTTTCGCTGCGTTCAGCGGCCGCCGCGCGGGCTACAGAGAAAGAATAGAAGCAACGGAAAGAGACTTTGCGCTCGGCCCAGAACTCGGCGGCTTCACGGAACACGTCGAGCAATTGTTCGCGGGCTTCTTTATCGAATTTGGCGTGAGCAGGAATGTGTTCGAGCACCAGAATAAAACCGGGTTGTTGACCGGATTTGTACAAGGCATCGCTCATGCTGTCGAACAAGGTGTCGAAATTTTTGCCAGCTTGGGGTGTGAATGTGAATTGCTGGGCCGTCATGTCCAAGATATCTTGTTTGCTTTGGGAATTGGCCAGATTGGCATACAAAAAGTGATAGCCCAGTTGTGCCGCGGCATTTTGTAAATCGATCACGCGAAAAGCACGGATGGATTGAACGATGTTGGTTTTGACTGTACGAAGAGGCATGTCCATCGCCTTGGTATTCCTGCAAATGTCGAGCTTGCAAAACGGTACAACTGTGGATAAGTTGTCAACAAAACGAATTTGTCAGCATGACACCGGTTTACAAACTCGGGTTAACCCGAAATCTCAAGATCGATTATCTTGCAAAGCCGCCAAATTTGCAAGGATCGACAACTGAAGCAGTGTTGCCGACATGGAAAAGCAGGTCACGTGAGTGGTTGCATACTTATCCAGAAACCCTTACCTGGCAGCATTGATATCGGCCACGGCGATGGCGGTCATGTTCACTATCCGGCGCACTGTGGTACTGGCGGTCAGGATTTGAACTTGTTTGGCGGCCCCCAAAAGCACAGGCCCGATGGCGATGTTTCCGCCGGCCGCGGTTTTGAGCAAGTTGTAGGTGATATTGGCGGCATCCAGGTTGGGCAACACCAGCAAATTGGCGTCTGACAGCAGCGTGCTGTTAGGCATGAGCGCTTGCCGGGCGACGCTGTCAATCGCCACATCGCCGTGCATTTCACCGTCAATTTCTAGCCAAGGGGCGCGTTGCTGTACCAAAGCCAGCGTGTGGCGCATTTTTTGCGCGGTGGGATAGTTGCTGCTGCCGAAATTGGAGTGCGACAACAATGCGGCTTTGGGCTCAACCCCAAAGCGTTTCATTTCTTCGGCCGCCATGACGGTGATTTCGGCGAGTTGCTCGGCGCTGGGGTCGTAGTTGATGTGCGTGTCGACCAAAAACAATTGGCGCTCAGGCAGCAGCAGCGCATTCATACAGGCATAGGTGCTGACACCCGGGCGCAGGCCAATCACTTGGTCCACGTATTGCAAATGCGAGTCTGGGGTAGACCACGTGCCGCAAATCAAACCATCGGCTTCACCTTTGTGCACCATCATGCAACCGATCAAGGTCAGCCGCCGCCGCATGTCTATCTTGGCAAGTTGTTGCGTCACGCCTTTGCGCTCGGTCATGCGGTGATAGGTTTGCCAGAAGTCGCGGTAGCGGTGGTCGTTTTCTACATTCACCACTTGGTAGTCCACACCTTCAGTCAAACGCAGCCCAAAACGTTCGATGCGTTGGCTGATGACCGCAGGACGACCGATCAATATGGGCTTGGCCAAGCCTTCGTCCAGCACGATTTGCGCAGCACGAAGCACGCGTTCGTCTTCGCCTTCTGAAAAACAAATGCGCTTTTTGCTGCCGCGTTTGGCTGCGCTGAACACGGGCTTCATCGCTGCACCGGAGGCATACACCAGCGACTGCAATTTCTCGCGGTAGGCGTCCATGTCGGCGATCGGTCGTTGCGCCACACCGCTGGCAATCGCCGCTTGCACCACGGCAGGCGCGATCTTCATCATCAAGCGCGGATCAAACGGTTTGGGGATGAGGTAATCCGGGCCGAACGCCAAGTTTTCACCGGCGTAGGCCGCTGCGACCACTTCGCTTTGCTCGGCTTGTGCCAATTCGGCGATCGCATGCACGGCAGCCACTTCCATTTCAGTCGTGATGGTGGACGCGCCCGCGTCAAGTGCACCGCGAAAAATGTATGGAAAGCACAGCACATTGTTGACTTGGTTCGGGTAGTCGGTGCGTCCCGTGGCCATGACCGCATCGTTGCGCACTTTGAGTACTTCTTCGGGCAATATTTCGGGCGTGGGATTGGCCAAAGCCAAGATCAAGGGCCGCGCAGCCATGGCTTTAACCATGTCAGGTTTGAGCACGCCGCCTGCCGACAAACCCAAAAACACATCGGCATTGCCGATCACGTCGCTCAACGTGCGCGCGTCGGTTTTTTGCACGAACTGGATTTTGTCTTCGTCCATCAATTCGGTGCGGCCTTCGTAGACTACACCTGCCAAATCGGTGACCCAAATGTGCTGGCGAGGCATCCCAAGTTTGATCAACATGCCCAAGCAAGCCAAGGCCGCAGCCCCTGCCCCGGAGGCGACCAATTTCACCTGAGTGATGTCCTTGCCCACCACTTTGAGGCCATTGAGAATGGCCGCACCCACCACGATCGCGGTGCCGTGCTGGTCGTCATGGAACACCGGAATCTTCATGCGCTGGCGCAGTTGTCGCTCGATGTAAAAACAATCGGGTGCTTTGATGTCTTCCAGATTGATGCCACCGAAAGTTGGCTCGAGTGACGCGATGATGTCGACCAGTTTGTCGGGATCTTTTTCATTGATCTCGATGTCGAACACATCGATGCCAGCAAACTTTTTAAAGAGAACGCTTTTGCCTTCCATCACCGGCTTGGCGGCCAGCGGGCCGATGTCTCCCAAGCCCAACACGGCCGTGCCGTTGGTGATCACCGCCACCAAATTGCCACGGCTGGTGTACTTGTAAGCATTGCCAGGGTCTTTGGCAATTTCTTCGCATGGCGCCGCCACACCGGGTGAATACGCCAGCGATAAATCGTGTTGGTTCACCAGCTGCTTGGTCGCATGGATAGCAACTTTGCCGGGCGTGGGGAACTCGTGGTATTCCAGCGCGGAACGGCGCAATTGCGCACGGGCTTGGGGGCTGGTGTGGTCGTTGGCGGCCACTTTGGAATCACTCATGCAAAACTTTCAGTGATGACAGGTTCAAAACTTGTAGGTGTACTCAACGATGTAAGAATCGCTTTCATGGGCATGAGTCTGGGCATCCCAAGAGCGCGCCCAACGAAATTCCAACTCATGGTGTTCGCCGATATCAAAGCTGGGGCCTAAGCGAAATTTGTTCACGTCGTGGCCGCGGGTGCCGTCCAATGCGCGTTGCACCCTGACACCCATGATGAAGCCGAAAAATCCGCGTTCATAACGCAGTGCAGCATCGCTATAGCCATAGTAATAGCTTTCGCTGTCGCTTTTGGCGCGTCCAACCAATCCGCGGAAATACATGCCCAAGTCGCCTTGGAGTGGTATGTTCTTGCGCACCCGCACAGCGATTTTGTAGAGGTGGCTAAAGCTGGAGACACCTTCGCTGACTTCTTTGTCGCGTTCACCTTCGAAAAACAGGTCAATACGGTGTATGGGTCCGTTTTTGAAACTCAGGCTGGGGATCAAGGTAAGGCCATTACTATGGCTTAAGTTATCAGCCATTTTTTCGTGTTCGTATTCAATCCCGAATTCAGGTCGTCCGCCCCACAACAAGGTTTG